>NZ_JAHGAH010000156.1:0-1500 GCF_030248475.1 Vibrio sp. D173a | reverse complement strand
ACTTTGGTCAAACAGACGTCCGGCACAGACGCATTCGCTTCACCGCCTGAGCCTTTATGTACAATACTCAGCCCATTAGCGCCGATGGTTGATGCCATAATTTTTTCCTTTTCAATCAGTTTAAACGCACTTTGGTCGCTTGAATTTTTTGTAGCTTATCTGCCGATGTATTGATGTTTTGGGCGGTGGTTTTAACCGTACCACTTTTCGCAATCATAGAGGTCTTAGCCTCACCAGACCCGAGTTCAACACATTCCTCCCCGTCTATGATTACCTTTTTCGCGCGCAGTACGATAAGCTCTTCATCCAAAAGTGAAGAATAAATATTGGTTAACATCGGCGTGTAGATATCTCCTGCCACGAACTCAATGCGGCAATCCAGACGGTGATCTATCGCAAGCTGTAAGTCTGCCTTCGTAAACAAACGACCGAGCACTGCCCATACCGGTTGGTTAAGCGGATTTCCCTCAAAATCGACTTTGACATGACGATTATCGGGATGAACTTCATTGATCCACCCTGTTCGAGAGTAGAGTTCTACGGGGGATGATGAGGGGTTAGAATCAAGCATTATCCTATTCCTGTCAGAAAATAACGCAGGATTTTAACAATGAAATGAGGAAGATAGCCTCAGTGTTTATTGGCGAGTACGGATGAAAATGCAGGCAATCTGTCTGCTTGACTGGTCATGACAACCTATGAGCCAGGCAATAAGACGAATACCCTAGTGATTGCGTTCGAACACTAAAAATGTCAGAAAAGGCAAAAGTGTGACTATGATCTAATTGACCTACCAACACATCAGGGGGCTCACGCTCTTTCTCAGTCACAGCAGTTAAAGTGAACGGGATAAATGCAGCTACAAAACCATTTAAAGTTTCGCCCTCTTCACACAGCTTATACCCAAATTTTGTTGATAACTGTTTTGATGTTATTAAAAACAGACTATTAAGCAATCATTCGAAAAAATATCTTGAGGTTAAGATCCCCGATGACAGCAAAAATTCACTATGATATTCAACATATGAAAGTCAAAAGCGATAAAGAAAGTGCTCAGTTGACCCAGCAATGGCAACAAGTGATACAAATTTGCCGTGATGAGTTTCTTGGTGAAATGGCGCGAGCGAGGCTGGCGTTTAACCTTGTCGATTACATCACCAGTGAAGATCTGCCGTTTCGTTTGCTCATCACTCGAGCTCCCCAAGCCATGGCGGCCATCGGTGAAGAAGTAAAAGTCTATAAAGAGCATCGCGTTATCAACGGCAGACAAAGCGGCATCGTGTATGCAAAAAGTGAGCAAATGCTACCAAAAGAAATCCACTACACCAATCATTTTTTGGCCACGCGTTACGTCAATGGCCTAACCAGGCCATTATCCTCTCCATCACTCATCGATTGCCTAAAAACTGGTGAGATCATTACGCCACTGGATGGCCTGTTATTTCTCAACTGTAAGCGTATTGCCAGCGACATATCGCGTCTGAAAAAGGCAGAACCACA
>NZ_JAHGAH010001559.1:0-877 GCF_030248475.1 Vibrio sp. D173a | reverse complement strand
AGCTCAACCAAATTCACCAGTTCAATATGCTGCTGACCACCTGTCGTACTCGATGTGAGTGTTTAGACGTACCACTGCAAATTAGTGAGATGCGATAGTGTCATCTCATTGATGGTCCATAAAATGAACCGACGTTGTTGTATAAACTATTGGCCGACTCTCAATAAAGGCATTGAGAAACCGTAGCCACGATTAAAGGTGACTATTAGATGAAATTGACGATATGAGAAATCTGCCGTTAATTAATAATACAATAGCATGTAATTGAATCAAGTAGTACAGCGCCAAAATCCACTATCTGCGGCTATAATTGGAGAGAAAGATACATATATGTGACATTAGTCGTACAAAACAAACACCCAAATACAAGTGAGAATTATTATTAAGCCATTAGTTGATGGGCAATTTTGAGCGTATTATTTGTGTAATCTAATTTATACAATTAGTTTTGTTTAAATCTGGGACGGAGCGCAGTAACGATATTTGGTAGTTGAATATATAAGTGATATAGTGGGGATTAAATAATACATTAATAACAACAAGTGAACATATGGTCGGAACATTCAATTCAATCGCAGGTTCAAAACGTAGCCTACACGTGCAGGTTGCTCGTGAAGTTGCTCGTAGTATCCTTTCTGGTGAGCTAGCTCAAGGTTCTATTATCCCTGGTGAGATGGCGCTTTGTGAGCAATTTGGTATCAGTCGTACAGCACTGCGCGAAGCGGTGAAATTGCTGACGTCAAAAGGTCTTTTAGAGTCTCGTCCAAAAGTTGGTACTCGTGTTGTTAATCGCGCGTATTGGAACTTCCTAGATCCTCAGCTTATCGGTTGGATGGACGGCCTAGCAGATACGGACGAATTCTGCTTCCAGTTCCTA
>NZ_JAHGAH010001558.1:0-764 GCF_030248475.1 Vibrio sp. D173a | reverse complement strand
AGAGGGCTGGTGTGAATATTGCGATGATTCGCTATTACTTCGGTAACAAGGCGGGTCTGTTTGAAGCGATGTTGCGTGAAACTCTGCGGCCAATGCAGCTGCAAATGCAAAAGCTCATTGATGAGAGTAACCACGATAACTTTCTCGATCTTATGCGTACTTACTACAAAGAGATGGCGAAGGTACCAAAATTTCCTCGCTTAGTGGCTCAAGTGATGAATATGCCACCCTCTGAGGTTCAGCGAGAGCTGCTTGAGAAGGTGTTCATTGATATCGCTAAACCTGCTCAAGACGTGATATTTGAAAAGCTGATCGAAGAGGGCGTGCTTCGCAAAGATATGGATCCCAAGTTATGCCGCGTATCGTATATAAGCTTGATGGTATTTCCGTTTATCGCGCCACCGCCTTTGCTTGCTCTGCACGGCATTGAACTGAATGAAGAGTTCCTTAACCGTCTGATTGAGCACAATATTAAATTAATGAGTGAGGGCTTTGTGGCGGCCACAAGCACTTCCAACCTTCAGGATTAAACAGAATGAAAATAGGGAAAAAGTTGTTGTTCTTTCCGGCGCTGGCGGTCGGTATTGTCGGCTTAGTGATTGCGATTAACCTTAAGCCAGATCTACCAACTAAGCCTGCAGGCGATCGAGCTCGTTTGGTGGAAATAGAGATACTAGAACCTCAAGCCATGGCACCACTTGCGATTGGTTTCGGTAAAGTCGTGCCTAAAGTGGAGTGGAAAGCGATTGCAGAAGTCACCGGTA
>NZ_JAHGAH010001557.1:0-1011 GCF_030248475.1 Vibrio sp. D173a | reverse complement strand
CTCTATGGGACACTGGCCACCCGGGCACAGAATCACTACAGAGTTAGAGCTGACCAAACAGTTCAACGTTAGCCGAATGACGGTGAACAAAGCCATCAGAGATCTGGTAAGTGAAGGGAAATTAGCACGCAAGCCGCGTCTCGGTACTTTCGTCTGTGAACCGACAGAAAAAGCCCAGTCTCCGCTGCTCGACATCAACAACATCGCTCAAGAGATACGTGAGCGTGGACAAAATCATCGAAGCCAAGTGGTTAAACATCTGCAAATCAACGCGGATGAAAAGACCGCCATGCAATTGGGTGTCATGATTAACACACCCATTTTTTATAGTGAAATCATCCACTTTTCTGACAACACACCGACACAGTTAGAGTGTCGATGGGTGAATTCGGATATTGTTCCTGATTATCTTGATCAAGATTTTACTCACGCTACCCCGAATGAATATCTCTCAAACAACTGCCCACTAAGTGCTATAGAACACACAGTAGAGGCCATTGTGCCGGAACATAAAGTTCAAGAGAGCCTAGAAATGGCAGCCAATGAGCCTTGCTTACTACTCAAGCGTCGTACCTGGAGTGCTGAGCGTTTGGTGAGTTTTGCCCTGCTTTATCACCCTGGTTCTAAATACAAATTAAGCTCTAAGATACTGCTCGATTAAAGCACATCATCCTGCTCATTGATCACAATTTTGCAACATCAACTTGATTAGTTAAGTACTTTAGCCTATTCATTTGTATATACATTTAAACAACCAAGGTTAACGATCGAAATGGCGATAAACTTGATCCTTAAAAATGCAAGTATCTGCTCAATGGCAGTTGGGGAGCTCGGCTACGCACCGTCAACGCCTCAAGACGTATTAGTCGTAGGTGGCAAAATTGCTCAAATTGTCCCATCAGAATCAAACGCATTTTCCACACAAGAATCAATGTCAGATCATCAGGTCGTTGACTGTTCGGGCAAGTTGGTAACACCAGGGTTAATCGACAGCCACACTCACCTAATTTA
>NZ_JAHGAH010001556.1:0-690 GCF_030248475.1 Vibrio sp. D173a | reverse complement strand
TTCAAAAATTAGAGTGAAAGGTCTGAAATGGAGAAATAAAAAGGCGACTAAGTGCACAAAAAAGGCGAGATAGCGGTAGAGATCAAAAACGCCCCAAAAGGATCTCAGGGGCGCAGTGTTTTATGATGCGGCTTGGAACTTGATTCAACCTAGAACCAGCGCTCCATCGATGACTTATCAAGCTGTCTAAAGGCGCTGTTCAATATAATCGCCAACTCTTTGTAACGTGGTCGAGACTTCATCGGCTCTAAAGCAAAGCCAGTTTCTGTAATCTTTTCATGCAGTTCACGATACCAAGACACTAATGCTGGTGGCAGTTGAGTATTGGAACGGTTGCCCAGCCACCACATGCCTTGCAATGGTAAGCTAATCGCAAACAAAGCCATAACGACGGCTTGCGGCATCGCTTGATAATTGTTGAATACCATCTGCGTTAAAATGCTGATCGCGGCGATCGCAGGCATAATCTTAATGCCAAAGCGCGTTGCCTTAATGATGCGTTGCTCGGGAAAGATCGCATTTAACTCTTTTCTGACAGGCCAGAGATCCATGTACTTTTGGCCATCTTTTAAACTACTGGCTAACCCAACTCTATTGCTCATATGAGCCTCCCGTTAAAAAAAAGTTGAAATCATCAACTAAAAACGCAAAAAATTGACGAAAAATAATATTCTTTCAAATTTTTTTGTT
>NZ_JAHGAH010001555.1:0-696 GCF_030248475.1 Vibrio sp. D173a | reverse complement strand
ACTCATTTGCGCTTCGAGTCGATTTGAGATTTGTAGACCGGCAGCATCATCCTTAGCACTATTAATACGGTTACCGGAAGCGAGTCGCTCCAAAGATTGGTTCAGCATATTGCTGGCATTAGAGAGATTTCTCTGTGCCACCAGCGCTGAAACATTGGTATTTACCGTAATAGCCATAGATGTTCGCTTATCCGTTGGGAGGTAATAAAGTCAATCGTTGCTTCTATATCGACCACCTTTGCTAGTTCTTTAATCAAAAAAGGAGCACAAGGCCCCTTTTTAAATTCAATGTAGCTGTATCTAAATAGTTAGAGCTATTTAATCGACAGTTCAGCCAGCATTTGCTGAGATGGTGCAAAGTAGTATGCACCGGTCACGGCATGTGTAAAGCGCAGTAATTGGTCCGTTTTACCATCGGTAACGCCGTACATGCTCTCAAGCATGGCATCAAAGTTATGGCGTGCATTACAGTAAGCAATAAATAATAGGCCGTGGTCACCCGTCGCGCTACCATAAGGCAGGCTGTGTCGAACAATCTTTAGACCCTTGCCTTCTTCTTTGATATCAACACGGCCAACGTGAGATGCCGCTGGCACATCGTCTAACTCAATAGAGTCTGGCTTAGTGCGACCCACCACCTTCTCTTGTGCTTTCACATTCAAGCGATTCCAAGCCGGTAGGTTATGGATAAAGCGC
>NZ_JAHGAH010001554.1:0-855 GCF_030248475.1 Vibrio sp. D173a | reverse complement strand
GGGTGTTGGGGCGCACGTTAATTCCTCGCCTTACTCTGGATGACCAGCACTCGGATCTGTCCCAGCAGGGCAATGTCCCGCTTGGATTGACAGTATTTAGTGCTGAGAATGTTAAGCGTGACGCGCTACAAGTCGGTTGGGTCACGGTAGGCCAAGAACGCTTGTTGGCTCGTCGCTCTCGTTTATGGATGAACCATAAACCTATGTTGGTTGCGGAACTCTTCTTGCCAACCTCACCCATTTACTCTAAGGAGAGTGTGTAAATGCTGGCCACCAAAGCGAAAGCCTATTGGCAGTTAACGCGCATGGATCGCCCAATTGGAACCTTATTGCTGCTTTGGCCAACCTTGTGGGCTCTAGTGATTGCAGCGAACGGCCTGCCAGACCTGTCGGTATTGGTGGTGTTTGTGCTGGGCGTCATTTTGATGCGCTCGGCGGGGTGTGTAATTAATGACTTTGCAGACCGTAAGGTGGATGGTCACGTAAATGCCTTCTGGTGCTGTAACCAGTAAAGAAGCGGTCGCCTTGTTCTTAGTGTTGGCTGTGGTTTCGTTTTTATTGGTACTCACCATGAATACCTTGACCATCCAGCTTTCGTTTGTTGGTGTAGGCTTAGCTTTTATTTACCCATTTATGAAGCGCTACACACACTTGCCACAGCTGTTCCTTGGCTTAGCTTTTAGTTGGGCAATTCCAATGGCGTGGGCAGCACAAACCAATGAGCTGCCTGCTGTAGTATGGTTTGTGTTTGCGATTAATGCACTGTGGACGATCGCTTACGACACGCAGTATGCGATGGTTGACCGAGACGATGATCTGAAGATTGGTATCAAGTCGACGGCTATTTTATTTGGT
>NZ_JAHGAH010001553.1:0-701 GCF_030248475.1 Vibrio sp. D173a | reverse complement strand
AGATGGCGTATGTGATCTATCTCAAGGACAAACCGACGACAAAGGTCAAGCAAGCCTGAGCTTAGACCATCGTAATGCAGTTGTCTGTGTGAATGCGGTCGCTGGGCAAACGGTAGATAGCAACCGTGGTCTAGTTCAACACGACTTCACGTTGGCAAATGCGGGCAGCGGCACAATCATCAACCCAATGACGAACATGGTGAACAAGCTTCTCGCTGAAGACTCGGAGTTGACAGTAGCTGACGCTGAGGAGCAAGTCGTTGCTGCCATCACTGGTGACGCAGGTCTTGAGGTGTCACAAGCTCTTATCTTTGGTGATTATATCGCAGATACCACAGAGCAAGCAGAAGCATTGAATTTGATTGGCGAAGTGCTGGTTGATCATTCTGACGAAGATATCGAAACCAAGCTGAAGCTGGCTCAAGCTATGGCAGAAGCAACACAAGAGATCATTGAAGACGATAACCAAACGCTTGATGATTACTCGCCAATTGTTGATATTCCACAGAATGGTGGAGATATCACCGTGACACCAAACACCCGACCAAAAGTTGTCGGTACCACTGAACCTGTTGAATTGACGCTGGGCGAAGCTTGGCGTCCATACAATGTCAGCGATAAGTTCGAAGATGCTGAAGGTGATGACATGACCTTCACTATGATGGTCGTTGACGGTGATGGTAATAATGGTCTGTCTATCG
>NZ_JAHGAH010001552.1:0-1020 GCF_030248475.1 Vibrio sp. D173a | reverse complement strand
CACCACGGGATGGCAGAACGCAACGTAAGCGACTGGTTATACGCTCGCACACTTGCGAATGCACCAGCAGAAGAGACTCGCTTCCAAGCAGAAATCTTCGATATCAATCGCGCTGGTATGCGTATCCGTCTGCTTGAGAACGGTGCAGCAGCATTCGTCCCAGGCTCTCTCATTCTTGATTACAAAGAAAGAATTGAGTGCAATGGTGATATGGGTACTGTATCTATCGATAAAGAAATGGTATACAGATTGGGAGACGTTTTAGTAGTCGTTCTCTCTGAGGTAAACCAAGAAAACCGCAGCTTAGTCGCTAAGCCAACTCAAATCTTTGCTTCTAAAGGCGCTAATAATTAGCGCCTTTTTTATTGCCGTCTCGCGAAAAATAACAACAAAACAAGCTATTATTGCTATATAACACTAAGTAACTTGATGCATATTAGGTTCAGTGAGGAAGCATTTAAGCAATCAGAACGTCAAAGAAGTGTGTATGCCATCAATCAATGTCACTCAATTTAGAAATTTCACCCCCAGGAAACGAGAGCGATACCCCGCCTCAAGAAATGGCATTTTTATCGTTCGCCAAGGCAGTATCTCTTTTGCATTACCCAATGGCTCTCAAGCCTCTCTCCACGCTGGTGAATTTGCGCTCTATAGCTCCGGCGAAGTTCAAGAAATATCAGTTAACACTGAACACGGCGAATTCAACGCCATCTGCCTAGACTTCGATCTCTCAATTTTTCAAAAATTTATCAATCAGTTTGGTGACCTAGAATCTGTACGCCCTCCAGAGCGGTACATCAAGTTTGATGCTGAGTATATTCTCCTAAATCAACTCAAGGAAATGCTGCTAACGTTGGCCAGCGAGCCGACTCAAAATGACTACGCAGTCACTCAATTGAGTTTAGCCTTGCTCTCTCTGATGGTTGAGGCGCACCCTTCCCTTTTGGCTGTGATTGGCAGAGCTTCAAAGCTGACCGTGACCCAGAAGGTGATTAATTACATCGAGCAGAACATTGAAGA
>NZ_JAHGAH010001551.1:0-714 GCF_030248475.1 Vibrio sp. D173a | reverse complement strand
GTCAATTTGGAGTCGTCTCGTAATATAAATACTAACAACTGAGTCTGTAGCACATAGAGAAAGTGACGTATGGGTGCATTATCTATTTAACGGAAGATGTCTCGGATGATATCGGGTGCCTCGACCTTAAGGTTACATACACTTGCCTGAACAGAAGGGTATGAACAAGAGTGGTCGAGGCACCCGATAATCATCCGAGACATCTTCCGTTAAATAGATAATGCACCCATACGTCACTTTCTCTATGTGCTACAGACTCAGTTGTTAGTATTTATATTAAGAGACGACTCCAAATTGACGCTAAACCTTTTGGGGTGAGTAAAGTCCAGATGAGTAAACCCCTATTCGATAGTTAAGAGCGAATCGATAGTTAATAGCGGTTCGATGATTAAAAGCAACAATTACGAAAATGTTTCGATTATCAAGTTGCCGAAGCTTATCAATAAACTGACGACAAATACTGTTAATTAGAGTCCTCAGTTCATACCCTTTCTGTTATCCAACCTTGATTGATATTCCAAAACAAACGCCATCTGTGAACAGCGTTCCATTTACCACCATTTAGAATAATGCACTCATCAATAAGTCACTTTAGCTCTAAATACTCCTATTAATATTATGTATATACACGCACATAATAATCACTTGAAGGCTGCATGCTATATCTGAGTGAAATGAGGCTTTTGAAACTTAAGTGTCAATACAAAACATCGT
>NZ_JAHGAH010001550.1:0-689 GCF_030248475.1 Vibrio sp. D173a | reverse complement strand
ACGCTGCACAATGACTAAAGTAAAGGCCTCTTGGTTCCATGTGACGAGCGGCTTTTCTATTTGTGACGTACTTTAGGATGAAACATCTGGCACTCGCTGCTTACTCAGCATTCACCAAAATCAGCCCCTGATAACCACTCATTTCAACTTCAGTCACTGTTTCACCTATGTTGCCTTGCGCGTCCACTGGTCGCATCGGCTGGTCGAGCTGCACAGTAATGGCAGGCGCTTCAAAGTAGCTGGCGTTTCGTCCATGGAAATCGGTTCGGTACAGTACCATCCCCTTATCAAATTTACGTGCGAGAACCATCTCTTCGGGTCCGCCATTCACGACCTGATTTTCTGATTGGTATGCAAAGTAAGTGTAAGTTGGTAAAACATGGGTCATGCCGTTAGGAAGATCTTGGTGTATTAGTTCGCTCATCGCGCTATCGCCAACAATGGTGTAGTCAGCAGCGTAGGGCGTCGAAGTCGATAGCATCAAAGGTATCGCATTATGACCTTCTGGGATTGTTCCAGAGGGCGCACCAATATCGACTTTGAGAAGAGATGTAGGTTGATACGCGATGTTCTGTGCGATACCACTGGTATAGTAATTACCGCTCGTGGTGTTGTGACTGCCATACAGGTAACTGCTGTTCCATTGGTTGAAGTAGCTTCGATCTGTGTGGTGATTAAGGTAATAGATC
>NZ_JAHGAH010000155.1:0-8970 GCF_030248475.1 Vibrio sp. D173a | reverse complement strand
GGGGCCACTTCTGTTTTTATATCAATATCCGGTATTATTTCCTTGTTTTTAATCAGGGTATAATACCAGTGTTGAACCTGAGTTTACTCATAAGTTAGCTATTTATTTTATTAGTTATAGTCTTTTCTATCTTTAAATTGTTTTGTATTTTAATACTATCCTTATTCTTGAGCGCAATCACAACTATATATATTCAATTCTATTTTAGGATTTATTCCTTGAAAGGTGAACGATAAAAAAGATAATCCACCTTCCCTTAAAGGAGGATTAAATGAATAAATACAGTATCCTAGCAGCATTAATTTTATCATCCCCAGTTTGTAGCCAGACGTTCTCTATCACTCCCTCAGTAAAAACAGGGCTGCCTACCGTTTTAGAACAGCCAAATTTATATCAAGCACCTGTTTTTGATTTTTATGATTTCTCCGAAGGCTATTTAGAGCAGCGCGCTGAGTCTATTGCTGAGCTTCCTATGGCATTAAGCCATATCAACAGAGTTTGTATTCAAAATAGATTTAGTGAGATCGATAAAAGTGAAGGCTATGGTCAATCTGGTGTCTTGTTATACACCTACAAAACGAATGACCGAGGAGAGAAGATTCATAACACAACAATAGGGGATAGAGCGCCTTTAGAAAGTATCTCTGAACACTGCTTTGATGAATCAACGTGGGTTTACAAACATTGGCTGGACGACGGTGCAATTGCTTTTACACCTTACAGTACAAAGTTTTCTTTCCTAGAAGACGTAAGAGTGCTGGTTGATGGAGAGCTCGAACTGCCAGCAAATTCTACTCTGTTTGTTCAGCACTATTTTGATTTTATAGGTAAAGTGGGTTTCGACCAATCTGCTAGCTTTTATCATCCAAATGGTATAGCGAAACTTAAATCGATCATTATCGATGGCCTTGAGAGTAACAACGAAAATATCATTACACTGAAAAATATATCTTTTGGTGAAGATGCCTCTCTTTTCGATATTGCGTTAATGTCTAATGATGAGTTTATGAATAAACTTTTGAGCCTAGTGAAAAAGGTGAGTGGGAAAAACACCCTCAACTTTGAATCCCTGCGCATCATCAATGAATTTGAACTCGACGACAAGAAGTATATTAATGTTCAAAGAAAGGATTGGGTGTTAGGGCAGCTCATCACGGTTAATGAAGTGATTATCCTTCAAAGACTTGGTAACCAATGGCTTATTGAAATGCCTGAAATCATTAACGATATGCTATCTAAATAAAAATATAGGCGGCAATTACTGGTATTGCCGCTTTACTAATTAAATTGTCATGATACTTCATATTCTTTCTTATGTTTACTTTATCTATCACTACTTGGCGCGCCGTTGTTAATTTGAAACTTCTAATATATTTGAATATTTCTTAAATTTATTGAATAGCTGCAAATAGTTTGTTAGTTATATAAATTCAGTTGCATTTTATAAAACTAATTATTATGAGAAAAAACTATTAACGACAGCATTGGCTTCGGCTTTCATTAGCCCTTACTCGCTATCTAGCGAAGAAGGGAATGATATCCATATATCAAACTCAGTTTATTCGTCCCCGACTTTTGAGGAAAGGCAGTATCAAGCTGGTTTTAACGCCTTCCTAAGCGCTATGCGTAGGACGCGAGATTCAATCTTAAACAGTCCAGCAAACAGGCGGCTGGTATCGGATATCAAATCAACATTGAGTAAAGAAGGGCATTGGACGGTTAAAGCTCGCCAGCAATACATATTGTTGAAGTCGAACGTACATCAAGACTTTTACGATGCTTACTCTTCAACGAAACCTCCAGTCTTGGTGCCTCTGAATGTGGAGGAGGGTGAGGTTGTCTATCAAATGTTGCATCATCTCGATGCGTCTTCTTCCGATCTAACGATCAACGTTCAGGGGTTTAGCGATCGCCCAATTTCAGAGGTTTCCAAGTTAAGCTTTATCAGCAGCGCGACTTCTGCCCGTTTTATTCCAGAAACGTTTTATTCTGAGCCTGAATCGCAGTCTCTTTTCACGTCTCGAATTACTCTCAATTTTACCAAAGAGTACTTACCACAAGTGATTAGCGCTTTCGGCCATTTGTACTCTGGTGAAGTCGAAGATGTTGTTAGGCAGGCGAAAATTATGGCGCCAGCATATTTTGGCTCATTGACGGACCAAGCTGTGTTGTATCTTGAGGGCGCGGACATCAAGAATGCTCAACGAGTCATCGACTTTTTAGCGCAACGTATTCCGGAACAAGCTTGGGTCGAACACACTCCATTGGGAATGGTTTCACTCGCTAAGGGCCGAAACTATTCAGAAAGTTCTCGTTTCGCTTTTTCTAGCCACGGTGGTGCAAGATCGGTTGTTGCGACCGATGCGATTCTTGAAAACCTATTTGGCGGTGAGAGCCTCGCAATCTTGTTACCTGAGGCACTCAGTGCTCATGGTTATGATCCTGCGCGCATTCCTCTGCTTGATCCTGCTTTTGATTATAAATCTGAGCAAATGGACTCAACGAGTGCGGCTTCAGATTTTATACGCGATCCACAAGGTTTCCTTAAAGCCCATACGTTAGACGTTACTCCACTTATCGGCGAGTACTCAGCGCACAAAGGCAAACCAATGATGCAGTCTGGCACAGATGGATTCCAATTAGGTTTTGAAAGTAAGGAAATATCGCGCAGTAACAAGTTAAGAGTGATTGGCGAACCTTTGATGGACAATATGCCTTCGTTTGTCGATGTTGCTAAGTCTGCCAGAGTCGGCCAGGTTTTAGTGGCGGCCTCCAACCATGGAGGAACGATTGTGGTGGTCGATCAAGACGCTGATCATTATCGTATTTACTTCGACAAGCGTCCGCACGCCTACGCTCTATACGATGATGTTGTTGCATTGCGAGATTTAAGTTCAGGGTATCGCGTTGGGGATGTGACCAAGTTTGATAAAGGGCTCGATGTCACCTTCTTTGTTTTTAATGAAAAAGGTTGGCAAAGCGTCGTACAGAAGCAGTCATTCAATAGTTTTAGTGATTTAGAGGTGCGTCGTACGGGCTCCACAACGGCGGTGCCTTTTATGGCTGTCGGTGAAAATTTAACGCAACTGTTTGAGCAAAATCGTACAAGCTTGCAGAAAGAGGTGCTTGAGCTGGCAAAAAGGTTTGGTTTGTCTACGGCTCAGATTGAAGACCTACCTTATGACCCAATGGAAGCGAAAGTGTTAGAAACGCACTCAAGCTTAAAGCGGTGGAATGAGCTGAGAACTCAACTGAATAAGAAGATCTCAGCGCAGAGAAAATCGCTTGCTAGACAAAGAATTGCTGAGCTCGCCAAGTTAAAACTACCCGGTAACTCAAATAACGCACAATCGATGAAGAAGCTATCGTTACTGCGTGCCAGCTTGTTGGAGTTAGACAACAACGCAAAATCACTGATTACCTTGTCTGAGCAGGTCGATCAGATGTGGCTAAACGTACAACAAAAGTCAGAAAATGGCCTAGGGCAGCTCATTGTTACAGACAACAGCCTAAGGACTGGCAATTTTGATAAGGGCCAAATACACCAACGTTTCTTGGTAAAAGAGAGAGCAATAAAAGATCTATCAGGCAGTAAAAAAGCCGCTTACGAAGACGGGTACAATAATTTTGAAGCGATCTGGCTTCCTGATTACGACGAGTCAATGACTCTGACGCAAAAGCAGCTATTGCTATTGGGGTCTAATGATCTCGATGCTCGGCAGCAAGGAGCGCTAATTAGACGAATCAGTAATCAGATTACCAAAGAGAACATCACGAAGAACTTAGATTTTACTGCAAAGTTTAATCGAGAAATGTCTCGTTTAGGTGGACGAGTCGTCGCGAGCCTACCTCAAGGGTTTGTGCTGACGCTGATGGGGGATGGTAGTGGTCGTTGTTACCCTCTGGTGCGTGCGATGTCTGTAGCTATGTCTAGGGGTACAGAGTCTATCCGAAACTTTTCTGACAAGCTGTTTATCGGTGCAGCAAACCCACATGATGCGGAAAGCCATTTCTTATTAGATGCACTAAGAAACCTGCACTCGAATTATGAAGCGAGAGAAAGCAGCCAAATGATCGGCCAACTCGATATTGCGGGCATTATAGCGGCCGTAAACCGTGGGCTCTCTGAGCAAGGACAGGTCTCACTGGCGGTCAATACGAGTACACATTCAGTTGGTGTTGCTGCGATCAATGATATGGGACAGAAGCGCTTTTACTTTTACGATCCTAACTTTGCTGTTGTTGAATTCTCTTCGTTGAAATCTCTCAAAAAAGCGTTAGAAGCACATTTCGTGATGCATGAGATGGCGGAGTACTATCTATCAATGGGGACCAAGGCAAACCCTGAATTCAATGTGTTAGCGATTGATACATCCAAAATGTCTCTAGTAGAAATTTTACCCGGTCAGCAGGTTTTCGACCTCTCTTCTTCAGAGCCGCTTAGCCCGGTGGGAGATGGAGATTCTATCGTTACTGTGAGCGACGAGGATTCCATTGTCACTATTGATGATGATGCATCGATCATGACGATTGACGATGATGAGTCTATTATCGTTTTAGAAAACTCAGAGAGCAGAGTACAACAGGATCTCGCTCTGAGAATGAATCTAACCAAAGTTAAAGCTTATGAGCATGCCAGCCTATTATCTAACGCTGTAGAACGTGCGAGAACTCAGTATCGATTGCCAGAAGAGTGGTTACCAGTGATAGGGAGCATCGAGGAGTCATCTCCCGGATATTCCGCTATCACTTTTGTTTCACCAGATGGGGCAATGGAACAAAGGGTACAAATTCAAGGGCGAGAGTTGGTCCAAGTGAGTGAGTATCTCCATGAGCAATATGCCAACGTTAAGGCTCGCTTTGATCTTCGCACTGGCCAACGTGTTCCAACCTTTGAATTTGAAGACGTGCAAGGATTCGATGGTTTGAATGCAGGTTTTGCGGTTCAGTCGGTTATCACTTGGTTTCAAAACGAAAAAAGAAGCCAAATCTCGGGCGAGAAAAGCAGTGCCTTACAGAAAGCGCTTGAGATTCACAGCTACGTCATGGCAGGACAAATCTCCCACGGCCTTCTGATGGATGCTCAGCACATGGTGAATTTATTTAAAGTTGCCGCTGCTACCGATGCTGAGCTTGTTAACGCTACAGTAAACAGCCTATCAGGTATTGCGAATCAGGGCGTTGGATTGGTATTTGGGGCTGTGAATGTCAGTTTGAGCGCTTATGAACTTGCCCATGCGCAAAATGCTCAACAACAAGCAATCTTCGGGACTCAGCTTGGTTTCAATGCGGTCGGCACTGCTATCGGCGGGGCCGCTTTGGGCGCTGGTATTGCGGGAGCTTCTACGACTGCTTTAGTACTGGGAGAAGCTGGAGCCATCGTCGGTGGTTTAGCGGTGGGCTTTACTGCATTAGCTGAAGCGTTTGGTGATATTGCGATGGATGCGCAACAAGTAGGGCACTACTTCTATCAAGTCGACAATGCTTACCGTGAAGGTGGATACCGTTATGATGCGGAGAAGAACGTTTTGCTGCCAATTCCTGGCGCGGTCATTAACCAAATTGATTTATCAAACGGGCAAATAGAGCTTGGTAGCCAAGCCCTTTACTCTTCTAAGCACGGTAAAACCGGGTCCGGTTGGTTGAACTACTTCTTTTGGGCGGGCGATCTACCAAAAGCATTGAGAGACAAGTCTAAGGCTTTACCGCTAAGAGAGCGCCTAGGTTATGGCTCGTACTCTGGTATCGATGCCCACAGCTCCACATTAGTGCTGCCCGCAACAGGCAAGTCGTACATCGATTATGACTATGAAATCCTACCAGGCTCGACCACTAGGAACGACCAAGGATTTAGTATATTAAGATCGCTTGAAACGCATCTTGATTTCGACTTCGACTTTTACGTTTTCCCATCGGAATATGTCATACGCACTATGCGAGAGCAGTTCGTTCCGCACACGGTATCCGTAAAGCTGGGAGCTATGGAGCGTGTTGTTGTCACGCCAGAGATTAAAGAGCTTGGTTTGAGAAAGCTAACTTACCATTTGAGTGCTGAATCGGGTAAACAAGAATTGATTGTACAGCCGCACGCGAAGTTCGTGCTTTCAGAAGACTCTGCAGCATCGGTCAAGTGGGTGGTTGACGCGAGAGCTATTAAGGGATCCACACCTGAAGTGACGAATGGAGTGTTGAAAATTGGAACCGTCACCCTTGATATCTCCTCGTTGAGCGAGTCAGTTGTCGAAGTGTTTACAGACCAAGGTGAAATCTGGCAAGTGGAAGACTTAACACTGTTGTTGATCGCAACAGACGCTCAAAAAGAAGAGGGCAGCTCTCATGTGATTGAGCACCTTGAAGCGTTAGCTGAAAAGCATCAGCTTCTAGGTGATTATGTTGTTATCAATAATTATGAAGAAGCCGGAGAACCTCTTGGCACCGCTTATTACGACATTAATAATGATCGTGTGATAGTGAGCCGCGATGTTTCTGTTGAACTCTCGCAGCAAGCGCAATTGCTAACGGCAACCAGTGATGAAGCTTGGCTGTTTAATCAGCAGTATGGCTTATTATGGAAAGTTGATATTGCCACTGGCGAGATGACGGGCTTTTACACGTTGTTCCAGCCATCTAGGCCTTCTATCTCTGTCAGCTTCAATGCTTGGACGGAGGCGAACGTTGTTCATGTTGCTGCCACGTATCATATGCCTGATCAGTCGCAAATTAAATACCTGTACCGTTTAACGGAAGGCGGGTTAATGCTGACAGACATTCATGGCAATGAGCGGTTGTACCAAGCTCTTGTTGCGCCAGTCGATTCGGATCACAGACGCTTAATCTCGGATTCCATGAGCTCGAGCGAATTTGCACCATTTGATCTTTCGGCTTACGAGAAAATGCCAACACAATTGGCTGATACCGTTGAAGTTGCCGTTAAAGGTGAAACGCCAGTATGGAGCATTGTTGGTAAAGAAAAGGCAACAGTCGTTAGTACGTTGCCTGCTATGGAAGAGCTAAAGCTGCTGCTTGTCGATGAGGATGTCGCGTATTTCTATAGTGAGAAAGAACAATCTATTTACCTTCAAAAAGAGGGACGAATTAAAAACGTGACTCTAAAAGAAGGTGACAAGGTTACTGCCCACGAGCATGTCTATATCGCGAGTGACAATGGCGAAATTCATGTGTTAACGCCTGAAGGTACGAAAAGCCTGATCGCAATTAACCAGCAATGGATGGAGCAGTATCAGTACAACTGGCAAGATACGTTGGTGACCAAATTTAACGACACCAAACATCAGCTTATGATTTTTGGATTGTCAGATTTTGATGGTAAAGCTCTAAAAGCGTGGTATCTGCCGTCAAGTGAGCAGTTTGTTTTAATACCAAACCAATGGAGCGATAAGCAACTAAAACTGGTTGGTAAGAAAGACGACCAATCTGTTTGGTTGTTTGAGCCAATGACAGGCAAGTTATATGCTCAGCCTTCTTTCTCTTTAGAACAAATGTATAACTTTACACCGGACTTCCGATTCATTGCCGACGGACAACTGACTGAGCCTGTTGAGTCTGACTTGATTGGCGAGGCTTTGACTGATGTTTATGTGAGTCATGACGGTTATCGAGCAGAAACAGAGAGCGGATTGGTGTTTGAGTTGACGGCGAATGAACCGCCAAAGCTCGTCGAAGTGAGTGAACATTGGCTGATAGAGAACGAGGGGATGCTAAACACTTTATCAGAACGTTTTGAAACGGGGGCCGTGATTCACCTAGGCAAAACAGTGATCGCTGGCTTGTGGTCGAAACGGGCAAAGAGATTCGTCTCGGCAAATCAGGACAAGCCATTTGGATTGGCTCGGTGGAAGGCCCTGTAGTGCGTGAACTGTTCTTCGTACCAGAAACCAACGAGCTGATTCAATCCGATGATCAACATGGGAGTATCTCGATAGGAAGCTACCAAGATGTGTTTAGAACTGGCGATGCTTGGTCACTCATTTCGGAGCCTACTCGTGGTGAGCTGATTGAAGTGGTCAAACTCGAAGGAACAGATGCTATTGTTCTTTCGACATCGGGCCGCAGTAATGGTTACGACATAAATGATGCTATTGGTCGGTACAAACAAGTGTTCATCAACGATAACAGCCATGCTTCGTTTATTGACTTATCTGACTTTGATCGTAACCAAGTTGTCATTCAACACGAAGGAAACCGGCTGAAATTGGTGATCGCTAACAGTACATATGTCGTGATTGAAGAGGCAGAACGCGCCTCGAAGAATAAATTAGCTTTGAGGTTCGCAGGTGATGCGCAGCCTTTACGACTTATCTACATCATTTCAGCGCTTGATGCCCGTAGTATTGATGGCATTGTCGAAATGAGCGAGCTAGATTTGTAGGGAGTCACTTTGCTTAACATTTAAAGCCCCGAAAGGGGCTTTAAATGTTTTGAGTCTGCATACTGTCGAGCACACGTATTTCAATGGCAAAAATTCCATGAATGGGGATCATCTCTCTATATTCATGAAAGCTAAAGAGTAATTCTACACCCTCGTCTAACGTGGAGCACAAAGTAGAGAGTACCTCTAGCCCTTCGCTAACCAAAAGCTCTCTGGGGTTTTTATAGTGACGGACATCCAGTACTTCGACGGTTAGTGCATCCGGCTTTATGATCTTTAAGCCTACAAAAGGAGGACCAGATATGACTTGAAAAGCGATTTGATCGCCTGCTTTAAGCTTGTCATAGGCGACACTTTCGTAACTGTTATTGGTTCTGATCTCAACTTTTTTTTTACCAGTGATGATCGCATTGAGCGGTGCTTGATAGATCTCTAAAGAAAATGTACGCATTTGAGTGGCTCGCTAAGGTTATATCTGACTAATTTTTTAGTAGTCGTTAGGTTTAGTATGCTGGATTAAAAATAATACTTAAGTATAGGACTAAAATTACGCGCTTGTAATGGCTTTGTTGCGTAATTCG
>NZ_JAHGAH010001549.1:0-659 GCF_030248475.1 Vibrio sp. D173a | reverse complement strand
ACCGTTCTTCATCGATGCCTCTCAAGCTCACCTGACTTTCTTTTCTATCGCGTTTTTTGTGGTTGCCATGTTCTTCTCATGGTCTCAAGGTAAGCTGATTGACGTTATTGGTAAGGTACTGACTCCTGCGTTGTTTGTGGGTCTGGTTGTCCTAGCGATTGCTGTATTTGTTAACCCTCAAGGTGACGTTCTTGCCGCTCACGGTGAATACATTACTCAGCCACTAACAAAAGGTTTCCTTGAAGGCTACAACACTATGGATACCTTCGCATCATTGATGTTCGGTATGTTGATTGTGGACTCTATCCGTAGCAAAGGTATTACGGATCGCGCGGCTACAACTAAGTACCTAATCAGTGCAGGTTGCATTGCAGCGGCTGGTCTAGCGTTTGTTTACATCTCTCTATTCTTCCTTGGCGCGACTAGCTCAACGGTTGCGGCAGGTGCTGACAATGGCGGTGCAATCCTAAGCCTATACGTTCAATCACTGTTTGGTCCTTCTGGTCAAATCGTTCTGTCTGTGATCGTTCTACTGGCGTGTCTAACGACGGCAATTGGATTGGTATCGGCATGTTCTGATTACTTCAGCTCACTAACATCACTCTCTTACAAGACTTGGGTGATCATCGTTGGTGTTGCGTGTGCAACGGTAGCGAATG
>NZ_JAHGAH010001548.1:0-646 GCF_030248475.1 Vibrio sp. D173a | reverse complement strand
AAAATGCAGCAAGCGGCAGATAAAACCATGCAAGTTGTTTGGCAAAAAGCAGAACAAATCGACGCCGATTACCTTGAGAAAGTAAAAGGAGCGGGCATCAAAGTAGTTTCACTTACTGACGCGCAAATGGATAAAGCGAAGGCCAGTATTTACAGCAACGAATGGCCAAGTATGGAGAAAACGGTAGGTAAAGACATCATGGATCAAGTCTATTCCGTCTCCGGTGTTCAGAAGTAGTGATGTGAGGCAATTATGAACGACTCTCTTGCACAACGTGATGTGCCTGCTTTTTACAGCGTGTGTGATTTCTTAGAAATGTTACTTCGATTCATCATGTTTAGCTCGGTTATTAGCTTGTCACTATTGATGTTCTTTCAAGTAATCCTGCGCTACGTGTTTGATTCTCCATTTACTGGTATCGAAGAAGTCGCATTGTTACTTGGGGTATGGGTTTATTTTTCAGGTATGGCCTACGCCACTAAGACGAAAGAGCATATCACAGGGGGAGTCATTCATCTTGTCGTCAACAATCCAAGAACCATCGAGCTGATTAAGCTGTTTGGATATCTTGTCTCTCTCAGCGCACTGATGTTCTTTTCTTATCTCGCTATGGAATATGTGATGAATATTTATGACAGGGGGCGGT
>NZ_JAHGAH010001547.1:0-517 GCF_030248475.1 Vibrio sp. D173a | reverse complement strand
CAAGCTCCTTCAGCTCAATAATTTATAAGGAAGTAGCAAATGTCTTCGGCTCCAAAAATCAAATATCGCAGCGCAACTACAACTCACGGCCGCAACATGGCGGGTGCTCGTGCCCTTTGGCGTGCAACGGGTGTAAAAGATGATGACTTCGGTAAACCAATCATCGCTGTTGTAAACTCATTCACTCAATTTGTTCCAGGCCACGTTCACCTTAAAGATATGGGTCAGCTGGTCGCAGGTGAAATCGAAAAAGCGGGCGGTATCGCTAAAGAATTCAATACCATTGCAGTTGATGATGGCATCGCGATGGGTCACGGCGGCATGCTTTACTCACTGCCTTCACGTGAATTGATCGCTGACTCTGTAGAGTACATGGTCAATGCACACTGTGCCGACGCGATGGTGTGTATCTCTAACTGTGACAAAATCACTCCGGGAATGGTGATGGCAGCGATGCGCCTCAACATCCCAGTGATCTTTGTTTCTGGTGGCCCAATGGAAGCAGGTAAAACCAAGC
>NZ_JAHGAH010001546.1:0-801 GCF_030248475.1 Vibrio sp. D173a | reverse complement strand
CACCAAACTGAGCGTCTGGAAGTATCACTGAAGTGAATGATAGGAGAGGGGCGATGGATGGTTGTTTGAGGAGCAGAAACAAAAAAGCGCCGGTAAAAACCAGCGCTTTAAAATCTTTTTAGCTAAAAGCTATTATTGAGCAACAACGTTAGCTGCTTGTAGGCCTTTTTGACCGTTTTCAACTTCGAAAGAAACCTTTTGGCCTTCTTTCAGAGTTTTGAAGCCTTCAGAAACGATAGCACGGAAGTGAAGGAATACGTCAGCACCGCCGTTATCTTGAGAAATGAAGCCGAAGCCTTTCTCTTCGTTAAACCATTTTACAGTACCAGTATTTGTGTTAGACATTATTTGTCCCTTATTCAAAAAATTACTAAATTGTTGATTGCATTAATGCAATGCGCTGATAATTGAATTATTTAATATTGCTAAGAAATAAGGAAAAACTACTTACAAAAACGGGTAACGATTTTACTTGTCAATTTTACTTTGGTTCTAACTTAAATAACTCCGGCTAACAGAGCGAGAGCATGTTAACACAGTCTGTATCTTTGTACACACATTCATTACGAATTTGGCGACTTTTTTGTGGCTTAGGGCAGAAAAAATAAGTTTTCACTCTAATCAACAAACAAAAGGAAGCAAATTGCTTCCTTTCATAATAGTGTAGTCGATACTAACGCTTAAAGTTAATTGCTTCTGATTTATCAAGATTAATCTTGGTCTGCGCAGGTTGCGTTTCAGCGATCACTTTACCGTGACGTACAGAGTACTGAACCGGTACTTGGCGACGCACCGCATCAA
>NZ_JAHGAH010001545.1:0-719 GCF_030248475.1 Vibrio sp. D173a | reverse complement strand
ATCAGACTTTAGCCCATGCTTAAAGCACTCTTTTGCATTGTGTGTCGAATCTTCTTGCAGCAACTTATTGGAATAACACTTGGCAAACAGTAACCAGCTCTGCGGGTGACCCTGACGGTGTGTTTTCTCTAACCAATAACTCAGGTCTGATTGCTTATCAAGGAACTGCTCCTTGACCCACCAACGCTCCTTGCCTGTCTGCTCACTCATCTCTAATAGCTCTGAATAGAACTTGTTTGCTAGGTAGTGGCTTGCCTCAGCAGAGCCTTTCAGCGCATCCGCCACGAACGTTGAGAGCTCACATGACGTTGGCTCTTGCCAAGTGTAAGAGCACTGCACCTTAGTTCCTAGGATGGTCTGACCCACATAATGCGCAATTTCATACAGGCTACTCATGTGCTTTTTCATGCGAGTACGAGAGACTTTCATCTCTGCCACATAGTTGGAACAGACGAATCTTCGCCATACTCGATTGTGGGTCTGTGAAATAGTAGCGCTCAGCAAGTACCGCTTGCTTATAAAGCTCGGCCAAGCCGTCTTTCAGAAAAGCAAAATTATCGTGACTATTGTTCTCAAAGTGTGTTTGTACTTGCATTTTAGCGCTCCTAATTCATCTCTATGAACGCTATACTAAATAACAAAGCGACATAAAATGTCGCCTACTCGTCTGTTTTTTACCGGTGGAAGATATGAGTAAGCAAATACAACGCTACCAAAAG
>NZ_JAHGAH010001544.1:0-673 GCF_030248475.1 Vibrio sp. D173a | reverse complement strand
TTTTAACGCTCACTCCTCAGAGCGTACTCAAGTCGCTCACGAGATGCTAAACGCAGACGTTAAATGGTGCGTCGCTCACCCAATTAATGACGTATCTGGTGTCGATGCGACCGAGCAAGCATTCTTATTGCCTCTAGTAACCTCGTTGCCTGATGTTGAACGACGTCCATCAATTGTTATGCAAGGTGAATACGAGGGCCGTACTTGGATTAACTCTACCGGTTATTTTGTCGGTACATTTGCCCAGCCGTTATTTGGCATTCCAGCAACAGGAAAAACGCTCTACTTGCGCTACACCGAAATGGTTTGTATCCAAGAAGGTCAAATTGTCGAATCCTACCTAATACCAGATTTTATTGATGCCATGAACCAAGTGGGTGTTAATCCGTTACGAGCGAGCCTAGGCCATGCTGGATTAGTCCCTGCCCCAGCGACTCAAGATGGCATCTATACAGGTAGCGTCGACACAGAAGAGAGTGAGAAGAGCCAGAAGTTAGTGCTAGATATGTTGGCTTGCTTGGGCCGATTTGACGGAAAGCGTCTTGATTCAATGGATCTAGAAAGCTACTGGCATGACGATTTTATGTGGTACGGGCCTGCTGCAATTGGTACGACACGTGGAATCCAAGGTTTCCGGGACCACCATCAAGGACCGTTTGTCTTTGCCTTCCCT
>NZ_JAHGAH010001543.1:0-739 GCF_030248475.1 Vibrio sp. D173a | reverse complement strand
CCACTATGTTTGCTCTGACCTTCGCCGCGGATGTCGGCATGACGGGTTGGCTGAGCTACCTACTTGCTGTCGCTATTTTTGCTATTCCAGCAATTAGACAAACACTCATTAGCCAAAAAGCACTGACCGTCTTTAAGAAAGTGCTACCTGCTATGTCTCAAACAGAAGAAGAGGCACTGGAAGCGGGTACAGTTTGGTGGGATGCAGAGCTGTTTAAAGGCAAGTCAGATTGGAAGAAGCTGCAGAATATCGCAGTCCCTGAACTATCCGCAGAAGAACAAGCTTTCTTAGACGGCCCAGTAAGTACTGTGTGTGAGATGGTGAGCGATTACCAAGTCACGCATGAGCTTGCAGATCTACCACCGGAAGTTTGGCAATATCTGAAAGATTAAAAATTCTTCGCGATGATCATCAAGAAGAAATACGGTGGCTTAGAGTTCTCAGCTTACGCACAATCACTGGTACTACAAAAGCTGACTGGTGTTTCTAGTGTTCTATCATCAACCGTAGGCGTGCCTAACTCTTTAGGTCCGGGTGAATTGCTACAACATTACGGTACTGAAGAGCAAAAGAATCACTACTTACCTCGCCTAGCGGAAGGTAAAGAGATCCCTTGTTTCGCTCTGACTAGCCCAGAGGCAGGTTCAGACGCTGGCTCAATTCCTGATTACGGCATCGTATGCAAAGGGGAATGGCAAGGTGAAGAAGCACTGGGTATGCGCCTCACATGGAACAAGCG
>NZ_JAHGAH010001542.1:0-732 GCF_030248475.1 Vibrio sp. D173a | reverse complement strand
CCTGCCTGGTTGCAGAGGGTGCGGTAGATTGTTACCTACGTTTAGGTCCAACTGGTGAATGGGATACAGCCGAAACCCAGTGCATCGTTGAAGAAGCGGGCGGGCGTATTCTCAGCACTCACCTAGAGCCGCTGTCATACAACGAACGCGAAACTCTAGAGAATCCAAATTTCATCGTACTCGGTGACGCCGACCTACCTTGGGCTGAGATATTGCAAGGTAAAGATTAGTTTTATCAATTACATACTGCTGAGACTTCACTCTAAGTATCACGCATAGAATGTGAATAAAGTTCAATAAGCAACCATTTGCTATACGAATGGTTTGATGTTGATTCCATTCCTATTTATAAAAAGCTACTTAATAATAAATAGGAATGGATACTCCATGAAACGTCTTAGTTTGCTAGCTAGTTCAATCGCTCTAATTCTATCAGGATGCGGTAGCGACAGTTCAGATAGTAGCCCACAAACACCACCAAGCTCGTCATTTGAAATCAACTCTACGGCCAACACCACCGCCACAGAAGATATTCAATACCAATATCAACTTTCAACAAACCACTCAGAGCCCGTTACATATTCTGCAAATAATATCCCTGCAGGTATGACGCTAAGCAGTGATGGGTTGCTCACATGGACACCATTACAATAGGGCCGATGTAGTTGAAGCCTAGCTCTTCGAATAAGGTGCCAGGAACAACCATGCCTTTTAGGTGTTCTTCCGTACGAC
>NZ_JAHGAH010001541.1:0-744 GCF_030248475.1 Vibrio sp. D173a | reverse complement strand
CATGATGACACTGCTCAACGAGATATTGGACTTCTCTAAGATAGAGCAGGGCAAACTCGATCTCGATAATACGCGTTTCCCACTGGATTCACTGATTGGCAGTATTAATAGTGTTTACTACACCCTATCTGCTGAGAAGGGGCTGCAGTTTAAGGTCTACACTGAAGTACCCGCCGGCCGTTGGTACTTTTCAGATAAAGCGCGTCTACGCCAAATCCTCTTTAATTTACTCAATAATGCGGTGAAGTTCACCTCACGTGGTTTTGTGGAAGTCTACTTCAAAGAGGTCGTCAGAAATGGGCACACGTACCTGAACATTCGAGTTCGCGATACAGGGATTGGTCTCTCAAAAGAAGCACAAAAGCGTATCTTTAATCCGTTTGAACAAGCTGAGTCTTCTACGACGCGTCGTTTTGGTGGTACAGGACTGGGCTTAGCGATTGTGAAAAAAATCACTGAGTTAATGGATGGCGATATACAGGTGACCAGCGGAGAAGGGATTGGCACCAGCTGTAAACCTGAGAATTGACCCAACAGAGCCGGGAGAAGTAGAAAGCCTCCCACACTCGAAGCTAAACTATTCTGGGTTAAAAGTGCTCATTGTTGAAGACAACCGCACGAATACCGTGATTATCGAAACCTTTATGAGCAACAAAGGCTTTAGCTGTAAGAGTGTTGAAAACGGCGAGCTTGCAATTCAAGCGGCGGCCTCGGAGCGCTTCGACTTAATTCTGATGGACAACC
>NZ_JAHGAH010001540.1:0-779 GCF_030248475.1 Vibrio sp. D173a | reverse complement strand
TACTCTTGATTGACTACCATCTAGAGCAGACATTCACAGGGTTCGAATTACTCGGCATTCTTTATCGTAAAAGACTTATCGATCATACCGTTGCGACGGTTTTGTTATCCGGTGATATGCGCCAAGAAACGGTTTTGACAGCACTCTCAGGAGAAGCGCACCACTTTATCTCTAAGCCAATCAAAACCCCAATGTTAGGTCAGAAGATTGATCTCGCCGTTAAAGAATCTCAACAGATCACCCAGCAAACATTGTGTTATCCGATCAATTCTCCAGCTATGTTGCAACGCGCACTGTCTGTACCCAACACAGAAAAGAGCGTTCAATATGAGGCCAGCCTGATTGAACATCTAATCGGCTTCGAACAGTGGGAGTTTCTTGCTTACGTATTACGTGAATCGAAAACTAACATGCACCCGACCAAGCTCGTTGCGGAAGCCTTGGTTTTGGACAGCATGGGCAAAACCAAAGACGCAATCAACAAGCTCCATAATTACCTTGTTGCTCGCTCATTGTCACTTAACGTAATTGACTGCTTAAGCTGCATCTACGAAAAACACCACATGTTGCTGCCTGCTCTTAAACTCGCCATTCGAGCATTTGAGCTAACACCCAGTATTAGTCACCGTGCGATCCGCGCGATTGACTTAGCAGAGAATGCAGACAACGCTCAAATTCTAATTAAGATGGGGCAAATGTATGCGATCAACATTTCGCCCGCTGACATTGATGTGATTCACTCTATTTCAAACTACTTCCACTCTTTACAAGTCGCCTAT
>NZ_JAHGAH010000154.1:0-21717 GCF_030248475.1 Vibrio sp. D173a | reverse complement strand
TGAGGATGACGATTAGACAGCTAAGAGTAAAAACGATGTCATTCCCGAAAGCGACGAAGGAGTGCGGTCGGGAATCTCTTTTAAACAAGCCATTGAGAGAGCTCTCGTCTCTCACTTCTCCCATTCAACATCTCCCTGTATACTCCGCACCAAATTGATACGAAAAGGCGATCACGATGGAGTTTGAATTCATCCGCAACACATTGATGGGCGAATACTATGTCAAATGCAGCATGGGGCATGAGATTGTAGGTCGTTGGTTGCAAGAAGAAATTGGTAAAGACCCAGCGAAAATTGCGCAAGTTGAAGCCTTAATTGATCAGGCATTTTCTTCGCCATCTCAAGAGCATAGATTAACTGGTGCAGAGATCAGTTTGATGATCCACGGTGATGAGGTGCTAGTGCAAGAAAACGCACTGGGTCATGAGTATGAAGTGGAAATGGAAAGCGAGTTTGACTTCTACGATGCAGAGAGTACAGCAAGCTGTGGTATTGAGGACTTTTGTACCCTGATAGAGCAATGGAAAGACTTTTTGAACATTTAATGCACAGTTTTGGGTAGTCGAAGTGGGATTGCCTTATATTTGTGAAAAGGGCGCACCGATATGGTGCGCCCTTTTTGTTTATAAGATTGTTATTTTCACTAAGTTTATATAAATCAAGGAGATAAAAAGTTGGCACGCCGCTTGGATTATTAAAAGTGTTTCAGGATGAAAGCTGCGGAGAAGATTCAATGAAAATCATTAATGCCATTATAAAACCTTTTAAGTTAGACGATGTACGTGAAGCATTGGCTGATGTCGGTATTGAAGGGATGACAGTATCAGAGGTTAAAGGTTTTGGTCGTCAGAAAGGCCACACGGAGCTATACCGTGGCGCCGAGTATCAAGTCGACTTTCTACCAAAAGTAAAACTAGAAATCGCAACACATGCAGACAATGTGGAGCGCGTGGTAGAAGCCATCACTAAAGCCGCTCAAACCGGCAAGATAGGTGACGGTAAGATTTTTGTCTACGACCTAAATCAAGCAGTACGTATTCGTACTGGTGAAATGGACGCAGAAGCACTTTAAGAATTCAAGGGATTGGAGAATTATCATGGAATTAACAACAACAGTAACTGAATTACGTTACGCACTCGACACCTTTTTCTTCCTCATTTCCGGTGCGTTGGTAATGTGGATGGCTGCAGGCTTTGCCATGCTAGAAGCGGGCTTAGTTCGCTCTAAAAACACAACAGAAATTCTAACTAAAAACATTTGTCTTTACGCGATCGCTTGTACCATGTTCCTATTGGTTGGCTACAACATTATGTATGTCGATAACGGTGAAGGCGGTTGGTTACCATCATTTGGTGCATTAATTGGCACACAAGGTGAAGGCGCAGATCACTCTCTAGAGTCGGACTTCTTCTTCCAAGTAGTATTTGTAGCAACAGCAATGTCAGTGGTTTCTGGCGCGGTTGCAGAGCGTATGAAGCTTTGGTCTTTCCTAATTTTCTCAGCGGTACTGACGGCATTTATCTACCCAATGGAAGGTTACTGGACTTGGGGGGGGGGCTTCCTATCAGAAGCAGGCTTTAGTGACTTTGCGGGCTCAGGTATCGTACACATGGCCGGTGCTTCAGCAGCATTAGCAGGCGTACTATTACTGGGTGCACGTAAAGGTAAATACGGTAAAAACGGCGAAATCTACCCAATCCCAGGTTCAAACATGCCTCTCGCTACATTAGGTACGTTTATCCTTTGGTTTGGCTGGTTCGGTTTCAACGGCGGTTCTCAACTTATGGTTTCGGATTTTGAGAACGCGACTGCAGTTGGTCAAATTTTCCTAAACACTAACGCTGCAGCCGCTGCAGGTGCAATTGCCGCACTATTTGTATGTAAGACAACTTGGGGCAAAGCAGACCTGACTATGATTCTGAACGGTGCGTTAGCTGGTCTTGTTGCTATCACGGCTGACCCTCTATCTCCATCACCGCTTTATGCTGTTGCGATTGGTGCGGTATCAGGTGCGCTAGTAGTATTCAGCATCATTGGCTTGGATAAGATTAAGATTGATGATCCAGTAGGTGCAATTTCAGTGCACGGTGTGTGTGGTTTCTTCGGTCTTATGGTTGTACCACTAAGCAACGGTGATGCAACGTTTGGTGCACAGCTTCTAGGTGCGGCTGTTATCTTTGCTTGGGTGTTCGGTGCAAGCCTAGTAGTATGGGCTATCTTGAAGGCAACCATCGGCATTCGAGTATCGGAAGACGAAGAGCTAGAAGGTATGGATATGCACGACTGTGGTGTTGGCGCTTACCCAGAATTCGTGACTGTGAAATAACAGTCATAACGACACAATTCGTTACAAAGTTAATCATCAAAAACCTGCTCTGACGAGTAGGTTTTTTTTATGGATTAATTGTTTTCTTATTGAACATGCATATAATAACGCAACTGATAAACGTTATCATTAGCATGGTAAAGGATTAAACAATGAAAAAACTGCTAACTCTTTCAGCGATTACTTGCGCTACTCTGGCTCCAACAGCAATGGCTGCTGAAGAAGTGAACGTGTACTCTTACCGTCAACCTTTCCTAGTTGAACCTATGTTCAACGAGTTCACAAAAGAAACTGGCATTAAAGTAAACGTTAAGTTTGCGAAAAAAGGTCTAGCAGAGAAGTTGGCTCAGGAAGGCGAATACAGCCCAGCTGACGTAATCCTTACTACAGATATCAGCCGTCTAGCTGAACTGACTAACAAAGGTCTAGTTCAAAAAGTAGACAGCAAAATCATCGAAGAAAACGTACCAGCACAGTACCAAGACAAAGAAAACGAGTGGTTTGCTCTGACTTTACGTACTCGTAACGTTTACTCTTCACGTGACCGTGTTGGCAAACTAGGTAACGACTTCAACTACGCGGATCTAGCGAAGCCAGAATTCAAAGGCAAAATCTGTACTCGTAGCGGTAAGCACCCTTACAACGTATCTCTAGTGTCTTCTATGATCGCTCACCACGGTGAAGCAGAGACAAAAGAATGGCTAGAAGGCGTAAAAGCGAACCTAGCTCGTAAGCCTCAAGGTAACGACCGTGCTCAAGTTAAAGCAATCAAAGAAGGTCTATGTGACGTTTCTCTAGGTAACAGCTACTACCTAGGTAAGATGGTTAACGACAAAGAGCAAAAAGCTTGGGCTGATGCGGTATACATCAACTTCCCTAACCAAGAGACAACAGGTACGCACGTAAACATCTCTGGTATGGCGATGGCGAAATTCTCTCCAAACAAAGATAACGCTCTGAAGCTAATGGAATTCCTAACGGGTGACAAAGCGCAGCAAATGTACGCAGAAGTAAACTACGAGTACCCAGTGAAGGAAGGCGTTAAGCGTTCTGAGCTTGTGGAATCTTGGGGTGACTACAAAGCAGATACGATTTCTCTAGATGACATTGCTTCTCACCACGAAGCGGCAATTAAGCTACTAGATGAAGTGAAATTTGACCTTTAATTCCATGTGGGGGTATAACTATACCCCCATTTGATTAAAGGATATGAGATGTATTTGCAGCCGCATTTGTATTTCATACAGCCTTGCAGTATTTAGGCAATGAAGAATAAACATTCTCTATGGAAAACCAGTAGTGGGGTGATTACCCTGTTACTGGTTTTGCCGATCTTAGCGATCTTCTATACCGCCATTGGCGAGACGGATGACCTGTTCACACACTTGATGTCGACGGTCATGCCTACCTACATCTATAACACCGTAGTTTTGACTGCTGGTGTGATGCTCCTTTCTTTGATTCTCGGTATTCCAAGTGCTTGGTTTATGGCGATGTGTAAATTGCCAACTGAGAAGTGGCTGCAGTGGGCATTAGTTCTGCCGCTCGCGATGCCGGGTTATATCATTGGTTACATTTTTACGGATTGGTTTGATTTTGCTGGGCCGATTCAAATCTTCTTGCGTGATATAACCGGATGGGGACCGGGCGAATATTGGTTCCCAGATATCCGTACCTTGAGTGGTGCAACTTTCGTTCTTTCTCTTGTTCTTTACCCATATGTTTACTTGCTTTGTCGAGCCGCATTTATGGAGCAGAACGTTTCTTTGCTACAAAGTGCACGCTTATTGAAGTGTTCTCCTTGGGAAAGTTTTTGGCGCATCTCTTTACCCCTTGTAAGGCCTTCTATCGCTGTTGGTTTGTCTCTGGTTGCAATGGAAACTATTGGTGACTTCGGCACCGTCAGCTATTTTGCAGTGAACACCCTTACTACGGCGGTTTACGATACTTGGTTAGGCTACTCGAACCTAAATGCAGCCGCGAAGATCTCAGCAATGATGTTGATGATCGTGGTGCTATTACTGAGCGCAGAGCGTTATAGCCGCCGCAAACAGAAGTTGTTCCAAAGCCAGTTTAATAGCCATGAAGATTTTCGCTATGAACTTCAAGGTTGGCGAAAGTGGGGCGCACTGATTTGGTGTTGGGGTCTCGTTGCAGTAGCCTTTATTTTCCCATTGCTACAGTTAATTGATTACGCCATTACTTACTTTGCACAAAGCTGGACTCCGGAATTTCGTGAATATGCATGGAATAGTTTGGTGGTGTCAGTCGTTGCTGCCATCATAGGTGTTGCGATTGCATTGACTGTGAACTTCAGTCAACGCGTAAACGGCGGCCGCTCTAGCTTAGCTTTCATGCGTCTGTCTTCGATGGGCTATGCGGTTCCAGGCACTGTACTTGCGATTGGTGTAATGGTTGCGGTGCTATTTATGGATCACCGTGTTAACGATATTGCTAAAGCGATGGAATGGGGCAGGCCTGGGCTTATTTTCTCTGGCTCTATGTTTGCGCTGATTTTCGCGATGGTGGTGCGTTTCTCCGCTGTGGCGATTGGTAGTGTGGAAAGTAACCTAAACAAGATTTCCCCGTCGCTGGATATGGCTTCCCGTACTATGGGCTGTACGCCAAATACCATGCTTTGGCGAGTGCACTTCCCTCTGGTTAAGCGTGGTGCACTGATTGCTGGTTTGTTGGTGTTTATTGAGTCGATGAAAGAACTTAATGCGGCACTACTACTGCGACCATTTAACTTTGAAACCTTGGCGACGTATGTGTACAACTTCGCCTCGGACGAGCATTTGGAACTTGCTGCTCTACCAGCAGTATTACTGGTTCTTGTTGGGTTAATCCCGCTTGTTGTTGTTAACCGTTCACTGGAGCAAAGTCACTGATGAGCTGCGCACTATCGATTAAAAACCTAACTTGTCAGTATGACGATCAGACTGTTCTGGAGTCTCTTTCTTTAGAAGTGGAACAAGGACAGATTGTCTGTTTGCTCGGCGCGAGTGGTTGCGGTAAGACAACGCTTTTGAAAGCCATTGCAGGCCTGCTTCCTCTGAGTTCAGGTCAAATGAGTTTGAACTGCCTGACTATTGATGACGGCGAAAACTGGTTGCCACCAGAGCAGCGTAATATTGGTATGATCTTCCAAGATTACGCTTTATTCCCGCATCTGACAGTGGCTGAGAACATTGCTTTTGGCTTGAAAAATGAAACGACACAGCAAAAGCTCCTCAAAGTAGAAGAAATGCTCGGCTTGGTTCACCTTAAAGGTTACGGTGATCGTTATCCTCACCAGCTTTCTGGTGGTCAGCAGCAGCGCGTGGCGATTGCCCGTTCACTGGCTTACAAACCGGATCTTCTGTTGTTGGATGAACCATTTTCCAATATCGACACTCAAGTTCGTCATGAACTGATCCGTGAAATTCGTAAAATCTTTAAAGAGCAAGGCGTTACCGCAATTTTCGTTACTCACAGTCGTGAAGAGGCGTTTGCGTTTGCTGATAAGATGGCAGTAATGAACTATGGTGTAATCGAGCAATACGGAACAGCCTCTGAGCTTTACTACCAACCTTCAAGTAAGTTTGTCGCAGACTTCTTAGGTGGTGGTAGTTACCTTGCTGCGAAGCGCATTTCTGACAGTGAATTTGAAACTCATCTCGGTGTGGTGGAAGCTAATGCTCAGCAAGAAATCCAAGTGGATGCTGAATGTGCATTACTGTTACGTCCTCAACATGTTCAAATCGCGGCGGATGAAGAGAGTGCAGTAAAAGTACTTGAGCAGCACTTTATGGGTGACCACTGTCGCTACGTGATTGATGTTAATGGTGACCGACTGTTAGCAACTTCAACTCAAGCGTTGAATGTTGGTGATAGTGTGACGGTAAAAGTAGAAACGCAAGGCGTGCTAGCTTTCGCCTAATTTGGTTGCCCCATTAGAAAAAGGCCCGGCGTTAATGCCGGGCAAGTGCTCTTCACCTATAGGTAATGTGCTCGAAGCGGGCACAAGGTGTCAGTTATAGAGACAAGAAGTCTTTAAACTGCTGAAGAACACGTTCTGCAGTGTCTTTATCTTGCATCTCTGCAAAAATTCGTAGTAATGGTTCAGTACCTGAGAAGCGAGCGATGATCCAACCGCCGTTCTTGAAGTACACTTTCGCACCATCTTCATAGCTGACTTTTTCGATTTCAAACTCAAACTCAGGCAACTGCTTCTCAACATAAATCTTGTTGAACAGTACTTCTTTTTGCGTCGGTTTGAATTTGCAATCGCCTTCCGCCATGTAGGCATAACCGTACTTGCCGTAGATCTCATCCAGCAACTCAGACAGTTTTTTGCCAGTTACTGAAATCATTTCTACCAATAGGCTTGATGCGAATACGCCGTCTTTACCTTTGATGTGGCCGCGAATAGTTAGGCCGCCAGAGCTTTCACCACCAATCAATGAATCGTCAGCTTCCATTTGAGAACTGATGTGCTTAAAGCCTACCGGAACCTCAAAGCATTTCTCGCCGTGATCTTCTGCAACTTTATCCAACAGGTGAGTGGTTGCGATGTTACGTACCACTGAGCCTGTCCAGCCCTTGTATTCAAGTAGGTAGTAGTAAAGCAGCAGTAGTACTTCATTTGGATGAATGAAGTTACCTTTCTCGTCGATAATACCAAGACGGTCTGCGTCGCCATCGGTACCGATACCGATGTCATAGCCTTCTTGTTCCACTAGGTGCATCAAGCGGTAAAGGGTTGCAGCACTTGGTGATGGCATTAAGCCACCGAAATCTGGGTTTTTGCCGTCGTTGATCACGTCGACTTCACAACGGCCGTTGATCAGCACGGTTTGTAGCGCGTTTTTCGCAACACCAAACATAGGGTCGATCAACACGCGTAGATTCGCTTTCTTGATCGCTTCGATGTCGATAAAGTCGATGATCGAGTCAACAAACTCGTTCATTGGGTTAATGATTTGAATCAGCTTGTCTTCAACCGCTTGCTCAAAATCGACGCTTTTAACATCTTGCGCAGTTAGCGTAGCGATTTGTGATTCAATTTTTTGGGTGATGATTTCATCTGCGTCACGACCGCCTTCGATAAAGACTTTGATGCCGTTGTAATCGGCTGGGTTGTGCGATGCGGTAATACATGCAGAGTACGCGCAGCCCATTTCCTTCGCTTTAAACATTACGATAGGCGTTGGGACAAACTTGTCGATAAAGCTAACCACAATACCGTTTGCTGCTAATACTTCTGCAAACCAGCGACCAGCTTTATCAGAAAGAAAACGACGGTCATAGCCGATGACAAAGCCGCGATCAGCAGCGGATTCGTTGTTGGTAATGTTTGCTACTGCTTGAGCCACTAAGCGTACATTATCTTTAGTGAACTCCTCACCAATAAATGCACGCCAACCGCCTGTACCAAATTTGATCATGATTCGATCCTCGATAAGAGCGGCATCCCACCGCCTCTTAAATCTTTGCTAGCGAACCGATGCACTCATCAAACTAAAGTGCATCGGATAAATCAAAAGGGGAGAAGGCCCCCCTAAAAGATGATTAACCTAGAGTAACGATAACTTCGTTTACTGAACCTTCCGCTTGAACTGGTACAGATGCACCATTTACTGCTTCACCGTTCACAGTAATTGACTTAACGCCTTTGCTTACTGAATCAGGGTTAACCACTTTGATGTTGTACGTTGCACCTAGCCATTGACGAGTCACTTCGAAACCAGGCCAGTTAGTTGGGATACATGGATCGATAGTCAGGCCATCGAATCCTGTACGTACACCAAGGATAAAGTTGGTAACAGCGAAGTAAGCCCAGCCAGATGTACCTGTTAACCATGGGTGGTTTGCACGACCGTGGTCTTGGTGGTCACGACCCATGATGAACTGCACGTATGAGTATGGTTCTGCAATACGTTTTTCGATGATGTCGTTCTGGTTGTATGGGTTTAGTGCATCGTAGAATTTCATTGCACGGTCACCACGACCCAGTTTCGCTTCAGCTACCCAAGCCCATGGGTTTGGATGCGAGAAGATTGCACCGTTCTCTTTTACGCCTTGGTAAACGCGAGTTACGAAGCCGATGTCATCATTTGGTGTTGCAAAAGATGGTGAGTTTAGGTGAAGGCCGTATTCAGAGAACAGGTTCTCGTCGACCGCGTCCATCGCTTTTTCGCCGCGCTCTTGAGATACCGCACCAGAAAGTACTGCAAGCGTGTTTGACTCAAGGTGTACTCGGCCTTCCGCTTGTTGCGCTGTACCGATCTTGTCGCCATTCTTCGTCAGGCCACGGATGTACCAACCGCCTTCATCATCCCAAAGGTGTGTTTCACACGCTTCACGAACGTTTGCTGCCATTTCCGTGTATTTCTCAACGTCGGCTTCTTTACCTAGGTATTTTGCTAGGTCGATGAACTCTTGAAGTGCCCAGAAGTGCAGGAACGACACCATTGAAGATTCACCACCACCTAGGTTTAGACAGTCGTTCCAGTCCGCACGCAGACCTTTACAGATACCGGTTTGACCCACGTACTCCGCAGAGAAGTCTAGCGCTGCTTTCATGTGGTCATAAACGCTTGCATCGCCGCCATCTGCGTAAGGGATCACTTCGTCGAAGAAGCTATGCTCACCCGTTTCCATTACGTACTTACAGATGGTTGGGACTAGCCATAGGTGGTCATCAGAACACGTGTCTTCGATACCGTGAATCTTGTCTTCATCAGACGGAGTAGGAACAACTGTTGGTGATTTCGATGGTTTAACGTCAGCTTTTTCTGGATCGAACCAATCTGGATCAAATAGGTGTAGACCGTAACCCGCTTTCACTTGGCCGCGCAGTAGGTCAACGATACGTTTACGCGTCATTGCAGGGTTAGCATGAGGAACTGAGATCGCATCTTGCGCTGTATCGCGGTAACCCAGACCAGTACGACCACCCACTTCGATGAATGAAGCAAAGCGAGACCACACCACACAAGTTTCTGCTTGGTACAGTGTCCAAGCGTTGATCATGGTGTCTAGACCTTCGTTTGGCGATTTCACTTGGAACTTGCCACAACGCTCATCCCAGTGTGTTTTGATGCCTGCAAATGCGTTGTCGACTTCTGCAAGGTCTTGGTATTTAGCACGTAGACGGTCACCATTGCCTTTACCGATACCTAGAATGTAAGCAAAGCGCACTTCTTCACCCGGCTGGATAGTGAATTGCTTGTGCAGAGAGCCACAGTGGTTGTAACACGTTTGTGCTGTGTTGAAACACTTACCTTGCTCTACCGCTAGCGGGTTTGCTTCGTCACGGTATAGGCCAAGGAAGCTGTCACGTTGACCGTCGTATGAATCTGGGTCAAATGTTGAAGCTAGGTAGTAGAAACCTTCGAAATCGTTGGTGTTGTAGTACAGGTCGTACTCAATTACGCCTTCGTTGTATGACGTACCAGCAGAGTACAGAGACATCTGATGGTTCTGGTTATCAGATTGAATGTGGCTGAATGAGAACTCCACAAATGAGAATGCGCTGATCGTACGTGGTTTATCTGAGGTGTTTTTAATCACTACATCCCAGATTTCAGCGTCTTCGCCTTTTGGCACGAACAGAGTTTTTGTTGCGGTAATGCCGCTGTATTCACACTTGAACTTAGAGTAAGACAAGCCGTGACGAACTTCGTAGTTTGCTTCGTCTAGGCTTTTCGCAACTGGTTGCCAAGAGATTGACCAGTAATCACCTGTCTCATCATCACGTAGGTAAACGTAGTGTCCTGGGCGATCGAATGTCGCATTTGGACGGAATTTAGTAACACGGTTGTATTCTGGAGAGTTGTAGAACGAGTAGCCACCCGCGTTGTGCGAGATAACCGTACAGAACTTCTCAGTACCTAGGTAGTTTGTCCATGGTGCTGGTACGTCAGGGCGAGTGATGACGTATTCGCGATTCTCGTTATCGAAATAGCCGTATTTCATTTGTGTATTTCCTTTTTACTAAGCTGCGCCTGCAGCCAAAAATTTAAAAACTCTTTAAGCGTGATGCGTTGGCATCTAGCTTGGTATTACTTCCACGGTTTACGGTAATTCACTCCCTGCAAGTCGAGCAGAGGAAGGTGTCCTTTCAAACGTGATAAATAGTCGGTCCAATCGCGGTGTTGTTTTTCAGTCCAACATGCTTCTGCCATGGCAGTCAGGCGAGGGAAAATCATGTAGTCCATGCGCGATGGGTTGTTGATGATTTCGCACCATAGAGCGGTTTGAATGCCCCAAATGCGTTTTCTGATTGGGTCGTCGGCAGGGACTTCTGCTAACGGCTCGTAGTTGTAAGCTTTTTCTAGTGGCAGTGGGTTTGCCCAGTCCACGCCCGGTTCTTCAGGTGCGTAGTCTTGGGTCATATCTAGGTAAGTGGTTTGTGCGGGTTGCAGCACTACATCAAAGCCTTGGCGAGCACAGTTCAATGCCGCTTCTTCGCTTAGCCATGAGTAGATTACCGTATCTTTGCTGACTTTGTTGCCGTGTTGAGCTTCTTCCCAACCCAGCATACGTTTACCCAGTTTGCGCAGTTTGTCTTCTGCATGACGTAGGAAGTGGCCTTGCAGTTCTTTGTAATCGGTATAACCCAATTGCTCCATAAACGCTTGGCAAGCAGGACTTTTCGACCAGACTCCATTAGGCACTTCGTCTGCACCAATGTGAACATATGGGGCAGGGAAGAGAGCTGCGATTTCTTCAAGTACCTTGTCTATAAACTCGTAACTACCCGGCAGAGCAGGGTTGATGACGTTGTCGTTGTAGTGCTGAATACTGCGATACTCAGTGGTGTCTTCTGCTTCAACCAATAGATGTGGTAGAGACTTGATTGCCGCGCGGCAATGACCAGGAACATCAATTTCAGGAATGATGGTGATGCCGCGTTGCGCTGCAAATTCGATAACGTCTTTGATTTCTTCTTGCGTATAGAAGCCGCCGTAGCGTTGAGATAAATGGGTGTATTGCGGTTCGATGGTGTCATCAATACCGCGCCATGCACCAATATCCGTAAGCTGAGGCAGAGATTTGATCTCGATGCGCCAGCCTTCATCGTCAGTGAGGTGCCAATGGAACGTGTTGAATTTGTAGTGTGCCAATAAGTTGATCAGGCGTTTTACTTGCTCTACGGAATAGAAATGGCGAGCGCAATCCAGCATCATGCCGCGGTATCGAAAACGAGGGCTGTCTTTAATAGAGCAACACACCACGTCCATGGTATTGGTCGTTTCGTCTCGTTTTAGAAGTTGCAATAAGGTCGCGCAAGCATGAGTAAAACCTGATGAAGAGCCAGCTTCGATCTTGATCGACTCTTCAGAGACTTTTAGCTTGTAGGTGCCTTCATCCAAGGTTGGATTACTTTTGAACAGGATTTTTCCGCTGTTTGAAGAAGGTAGCTCAAATTGATAGATTCGCTTTAACTCATCCTGTAACCACGATTTGGCAGAAGTGGCTAAGTCGGTATAAATCGCGACACCAGCTTGCTCATCAAAGGTAAAAGACTGATCGCTGACTTCAATATGATTTGGCTTAGGCAGTAAAGGTTGAGCATGTGTCAAGCTTGCTGGAATCTCACTGCGTTCACGATACGGTGAAGCGAGAACGATAGGAGTGACGTCCACTTGTGCACGTTGAGGAGTACCATCAACCACAAAGTCGATCATCGCCTCGTTAAAGCCATCCGAGTAATAACGGAATGGGTTGGAGCCAATACTAAATTCACAGTAATAGTGGTGGTTGGCTGCCAGTACCATGCCCTCAGGCTTGAGCGTACAAAAGCTACCAACTTGAGTCAGGTGGCCATTTGAAACGCTATCAGGAAGGATGTAGCGATCAAAAGCAAAAGTTAAGCTCCAGCTGTTTAGGTCTTGGTCACTCAAGTTATGAAAGGTGAGTCCGAAGCGGCAGTTTTGTTTTTGCTCAGAAAGGACCACTAAATCAACACGGTATTCCATCTTCACTCCTACTCGACACTCACTGAGTAAAGGTTATGCTCTGGTTTGCCAGCAAACATAATGGCTCCTTCAATCGCATCAAACTGAGGCTCTACCACCCATTGTTGGACTGGTGGAGATAACCAATGCAAGATTCGCTCGGCAATGCTGCCCATCAAACAAATACGAGTTGCACCGCGCTTATTCAAAGCCACTAAAAACATCTCAATATCCGCTGCGGTTTGTTTAAGCATTTCTATTGCCAACACGTCACCTTGTTCTGCATGTTGGAAAATAGCAGGAGAAAATTGACCGTAATCGCGAGGTAAAGCCTGTTTAGACCACGCCACCACGTTGTCGACGTCATTTTCAAAATGATTCATGACGTGTGCGGCTAGAGGTGTTTTTTCACGGATGTCATCTTCTGCTAGTAATACTTGTTGGATCAGACGCAGCCCCATGACTGCACCGCCACCTTGATCTGAGATTGGGAATTCACGCCCACCAACTACATGTTGCTCGAGGCCTTTGAGGAAAATGCCGCATGAACCGGTTCCTGCAATCATGATGGCGCCATCTTCACCGTTATGCGCACCAATACATGCTCCGTAAGCATCGGTATTGAGTGTCATACTGGCAAATGGGTGTTCTAAAGCCATGAATGCTTGCCAAGAAGTTTTATGTTCAGCGCCCGCAAGCGCTAAGCCAACGTGCATCGAGGCAAAGTCTTGTTGAGTGAGACCGCCTTGCTGCGCTGCTGAAGCAATAGATTCTAGAATCGATGCCATTGCGACTTCTGCTCCCAACATAATGTTGGCGCTGCCACTTTTTGCTTCGCCGATGAAGTTGCCTTGTGCGTCTTTGATACGAGCGCGACATGAGGTGCCGCCGCCATCAATACCTACAAAATACATCCCCATGTTTATTGCTCCTTTAATGCTTGATTGGTTGCTAAAGTTGAGATGTGCTGAGCCTGACTCATTACGGCGAGTAGGTACCAAGCACCATGTGGGATCCATTGTTCTCCCCAGCGCCAGTTTTGAAGCATGTCGTCTTTTTGTGCTGGTGGATTAAATGCAATGTCTTCCTCATCTTCGAAACCGCCAGTTATGCCGTTACACACGCCACCTTTTGCGTTGAAGAAGCCATATTGAGGAAGGTAATCAGGGTTATTGCGGCCATGACCGTCTAACATACACATGTCGTACGGGTTTAGACCCACAACCCAGTTGATAGAATCTTGTGCAAGTTTAGAAAGCTGTTGTTTTAGAATTTCTGACTCGATAAAAGGTTGTGCTAAATACGCCATGGTTGCCAGTGAACCCAAGCGGGCATTCTCACCTTGCCACCAATAACCGGACTCATTGTTGTGCGCCACGAAAAATGCGTCACGTTTGGCTTCATCCACACCTTTTACGTATTGGCGAGGGTAGCCAAATGGGTTCTTCACTTTGTTGGTGATAGAAACTTCAAACTCACAAGCGTTATTGATGGTTTGTTTTATTGATGATGCGCGCTCAGAGTCGTCTTCAATCGACAAGTACTCACATAGTGCGATAACAGGAAGCCCCGCTTCGGCTGCATGGAAGTACGGTCGACTGCCATCTTGGTTCGCAGCCCAGAAGTGTTGAGTGTGTTCATCACTTGTTTGACGAGCTGAAAGACGTTTTGCCCATAAGCGGCTTTCTTCTAGGTAGCGTGCTTCTTTTGTTGTTTTGAATAGCTCGACAGCGGCAAGCAGTGCGCAGTATTCATCGATGATGTTCTCTTCACCATCGTTTAGATATTGGGTGTTGTGTTCTTTTAGATGCCAATAGCCATTTTCTGCCGCATTGCGATATTTTTGTTGGTCGAACTCAACGTGAAAGTCTAGGCGTGCTGCTGAGGCTAATGCCGCAATGCTAACGCCGGCTCCTTGTCGGTAACCAGCTTGGTAGTCATCAAACTTATGACCAAGTTGAGTTTCGTAGGCGCAGATTTCACGTTGAGCTGTGTCCTTACTCCACTTGTCGAACACCGTCATGTAGAAAAAGCCTTTTTCGTTTTGCATACGGACAAGGAAATCAGCGCCGAATAGTGCTTCTTCAATGAGGCGAGTTGCTGTGAATTTAGCCAGTTTCTCATTGCCTTGGAGCAGAGACAAACCTTTCAACATATTCCAAACCACCATAGGGGTTTGTTGAGGGTTGAGGTAATTGGCATAGGACAAGTGGCTTAGGTATTTGCTGACGTCACCTGATGCGTCATACCAACCGCCATGAACATCCGCCGTCTCGTTAGAGTTAAGTAGTGGCGCTTGACGATCTTGTTGATCGAAAATACCGCCACAGCGTTGCGATTTAAAATAGTGGATCACATCGGATAGAGTGTGATCGAGAAGAATGTGTTCGCCGATCTCAAAGTGAGATGAGCGTAAATGATCGAAACGAAGATAGTAGTGACCTGGAGTATTAAATGAAGAAAAGTCGATCAGGTAGAAATGACCTTGATGCCAGTGCGCTACTTTGCCTTGCTTCTCTACGGTTAGAGTGGCAACCGTCTGATGACTATTGGCGCAAACCAATAAAGCCGTATAAGAAGACAGGCGTGATCGGCTCGTCTGGATGATCGCTTTTTTAGGGCCCAGACGCTCATAACCAATATGGTTAGTCAGTAGCAGCATTCAATTTCTCCGGGAAACAATAAAATATAAAGGGAAAAAGGGGTCAGGTTGATGCCTGACCCTCGTTATGATTAATCTTCGAATAAGTAACAACGAACAAAGTGGTTATCGGACAGTTGCGTCACACCAGGCAGTCGCTCGCGACATTTTTCTGTGGCATGAACACAGCGCCCAGCGAATGGACAGCCCACGGATTCTGGTGTCCACAGTGGGATCTCACCTTTGTTGCCTTTCAGTTTCTCGTGGATTGACTTCGATGGATCTGGCACTGCTGAAACCAGTAGCTGCGTGTACGGGTGTTGAGGATCATGAATGATTTCCTCTGTATCACCCCATTCAACCATGTGGCCCACGTACATAACTGCGAGATCTTCAGCGATGTAGCGCGCTGTTGCGATGTCGTGAGTGATATAAAGCAGAGACATTTGCTTCTCAAACTTCATCTCTTCCATCAGGTTAAGAACACCGGCACGAATTGAAACGTCGAGCATTGACGTTGGTTCGTCAGCCAGTACCACTTCTGCGCCGACCGCAATGTTACGAGCCAAGTTCACACGTTGGCGCTGACCACCAGAAAGCTGGTGTGGGAACTTTTGTGCGGTCTCTTTTGGCGGAATCAGACCAACTTGTTCTAGTAGGTCATACACTCGCTCTTCCAGTTCCTTCTTGTTGCCCGGTGAAACCTTCTTGTGGATCAACAGTGGGCGAGCAATATGGTGGAAGATGTTGTGTGTTGGGTTTAGCGAGCCAAACGGGTCTTGCCATACCATTTGCACGCCTTCGCGGTAAGTCATCAAATCGTGACGAGAGGTGATGTCTTGGATATCACGACCTTTGTATTCGATGATGCCATCCGTTGGTGCGTACATTTTCGCAATCATTTTTGCGGTAGTAGATTTACCTGAACCAGATTCACCTACTACTGACAAACCGCGGCTTTTGTACATTTTGAAAGATACGTCGTTGATTGCACGCATCTTAGATTGCTTGATTGAGTTACTGTTTAAAGGGAAGTCCTTAACGACATTTTTACCTTCAATCAGCAGTTCGCCGAATTGTTTGCTCATAATTATCTCCAGTGTAATTTTCTTCTTAGCTAGCGTTATTTTTTGTTGTTAAACCTTAGCTTGAGCAATGGTGTCGCCGTACAAGTGGCAGTTTGAGAGACGACCAGGTTCAATTTGACGTAGCTGAGTCGGTACTCGTGTACAGGCTTCGTGAACGCGGTCACAGCGAGCTTGGAAGCGGCAACCTTGTGGAACTTCTAGTAAGTTCAGAGGGTTGCCCGGAATACCAGTTAATTTGGTCTTAGGACCAGTTAGTGGAGGGAAAGAGCTACCCAAACCTTTTGTGTAAGGGTGGTAAGGACTTTCCAAAATTTGCTTAGAAGGTGCAACTTCAATTAGCTCACCCGAGTACATGATGCCGATGCGGTCAGAGAACTCGACCATCAATGACAAGTCATGGGTGATGAACAGAATCGAGAAGCCAAATTCTTCTTTAAGCGCGTAAATCTTTTGCAGAATTTCACGTTGAACCACCACGTCTAGTGCTGTAGTAGGTTCATCCATGATGATCATTTTCGGGTTCAGAGCCAAAGCGATAGCGATAACTAGACGCTGACGCATACCACCAGAGAACTGGTGCGGGTAATCGCTCAGACGGCTAGGGTGGATATCTACGATTTCCAATAGACCTTCTGCACGTACTTTGGCTTGAGCGCGAGTCATGTTGGTGTGGCGCATGATTACGTCACAGAACTGCTCTTCCATCGTCAGTACAGGGTTCAAAGCGTTCATCGCACTTTGGAATACCATCGACATTTCGCTCCAGCGGAACGACTGCATACGCTCATCGCTGTATTGAAGGATATCTTCGCCGTTGAAAATAACCTCACCACCTGTGATAAACGCTGGCGGCTTATGAAGGCGCATTAGCGAGAATGCAACGGTTGATTTACCACAGCCAGATTCACCAGCTAGGCCAAATACTTCGCCTGGTGCAATGTCGAAGCTGACGTTGTTACAGGCGCGGACATCGCCCGCATCTGTAATGTAGTCCACGCATAGGTTACGGATAGAAATTAGTGGTGCAGTCATGATTATTTATCTCCGCTCCATAGTGCATTTTGTGGTGCCAATTCTGGCTCACGTTCTTTCTTGTCTTGTGCTGCCATTTTCTTCCAGCGCTTCATACCTTTGTGAGAACGAAGCTGCGGGTTGGCAATTTCATCGACTGCGAAGTTCAGTAGAGCAAGGCCAGTCACCAGTAGAGTCAGTGCAATACAAGGAGCTAGTACTTCCCACCAAGCGCCGATAAGCATCGCTGATGAAGTCTGTACGTTGTACAGCATGATGCCCCAGCTGATAGTGTTTGCATCGCCTAAACCTAGGAACGAAATTACCGCTTCTGTGTTGATTGCTAGCATTACCGAACCGATGAAGCTTGCGCCTACGATTGGGATAAGGTTTGGTAAAATCTCAACGAAGATGATACGTATGGATGATTCGCCAAGAACCTCTGCGGCTTTAACAAATTCTTTTTCTCGTAGTGCCATGGTTTGAGCTCGCACAACACGTGCACCCCAAGCCCAGGAGGTCCCGGCGATAATCAACGCAATGGTGAGCGGTCCTGCCTCCCCGATAAATGCAGCGAGTACGAACAGTAGTGGTAACTGTGGGATAACCAGCATGATGTTCATTGCAGCACTCAGTACGTCATCGACACGGCCGCCGAAGTAACCTGCTGAGATACCAATAACTGTTGCTAAGAAACACACGATGATACCCGCGCCGAAACCAACACCCAGCGATACTCGAGCGCCGTAAGCAACTTGAGACCAGATGTCACGACCCATGCGAGATGTACCTAGAACGTGGTCTGCCTTTTTCGACATAAGCAGCGTACGACGATCATCTGCTAGGTTTTTCGCAACCCAGCCATCAGGGTTGTTTTGTGCTTGTTTTACAACAAAGCCCGGGTATTCGTGTGGGTTACCAGTACGTTTGTCTGGTGCGTGTTGAGTAATCAAAGGTGCAGCTACTGCCACAAAGATGAATACTGAGATAATTGCCAAACCAACACGTGCGAACGCGTTACCTAAAATCAGTTTAAATAGTTCTTTCATGATTATTTGCCTCCCTTACGTAGGCGAGGGTCTAGAATCATGTACAGCATGTCAGCCATTAGGTTGAAGCACAGCATGAACATCGTCATGATGATTAACTGACCTTGAAGTACTTGGTAGTCACGTGCGTGAATTGCGTTTAGAAGAACTGTACCTAGCCCTGGGTAGTTGAAGATCATCTCGATGATTAGCTGACCACCGATTGCCATACCTAGAGACATTGAAAGTGCGGTTACACTTGGTAAAAGTGCGTTACGAGCTGCGTAGTTGAATACTACTCGGTTTTCGCTCAGCCCCTTACCTTTTGCCATTGTGATGTAATCTTCAGCAAGAAGGTTGATCATGTTGTTACGCATGTTTACTAGGAAGCCACCAATCTGAACAATCGTCGCACAGAACAATGGAAGAATTGCGTGGTAACCCACGTCTTTTAGGAACTCCCAGCTTGTCCAGTCCGGCACAGTACCCGGGGTGTAGGCGTAGCCTGATGGGAACCACTTAAGACCGATGGCAAAGATGAACAGCGCTAGCATCGCGATAACCATTTGTGGAATCGCTTGAATGATCAGTGTGCCCGGTGTTACGAATGCATCGTATCGGCTACCACGTTTCCAAGCTGCGAAGATACCTAGTACAGAAGCAATCGAGAATGATAGTACAACTGCAGTACCTGCTAGGAACAATGACCAACCGAATGCGCCACCTAGTAGAGAGTTAACTGAAAGCGGGTAGAACTGGATAGAAGTACCTAGCTCCCAGCTTAGAATGTTTTTGATGTACGACAGGTACTGAATGTAGATTGGACCATCTACGAAACCCAGCAGTTCTTTCATTGCTGCGATTCGCTCTGGCGTTACCTGTACTGATGCGTTAGCAAACATCATGGTAACTGGGTCACCAGGCATTGCTCGCGGAATAATGAAGTTTAACGTCGCTGCAACCAAGAGCGCGACAAGATAGAACGACAAACGTCTTAAAAAATAACCCATAACTCACACCTTACTCACCCAGATTTTTTCCCTGTTTCTGGTTTCAGGTCGCTCCTAGCGAAATTTAGAGCGAAAAACCCCCTGACGACGAGCGCCATATGTTGGTTTAGTAACAAGGGGATTTTTATAGGCGGCACACGGGATGTGTGCCGCTAGAAATGAACTTCTACTTATTTAACTGGTTTTAGGTCCAGTACGTGAAGTAGACGCTCTGGGATACCAGCCCAAATGTTTGGACGGCCCTTAGGATTTTCTTCGTTCCACCAACCAGTGAAGCGAGTTGTGTTGTATTGGTACATGTAAGCACCAGACATCACAGGGATAGTCACTTGGTCTTGAGCGATGATTTGCTGAATACCGTGAGCGATTTCTAGCTGCTCTTGCTTGTCAGCTGTCTTGTAGAAGCTGTTTAGAAGACCATCTAGCTTGTCGTTCTTGTAGAAGTGCATCGCGAAGCGAGGCATACCGTCACCAGATTGTAGTGCTGAGTTGTAAGCACTGTTCCAGTAAGTGTATGGGTCTGCACCGTGGAAGTAGTTGGTGTACGCAACATCGTAAGTACCTTCAAGCATTGCTTGGTTGTACACAGAGAAGTCTGGTGTACGAGCGCGTGCTTTGATGCCTACTTCTGCAAGTTGCTCAACAGCAAGCTGTACAGTGTTGTTGAAGTCAGTCCAACCGTTTGGAGATTGGATTAGTAGTTCGAAAGACTTACCAGATGGCGTGTCAACGAAACCGTCTTTGTTTACATCTTTAAAGCCAGCTTTCGCTAGAAGCTTCTTAGCACCTTCAGCGTTGTACGAGTTGTAACCTTTGTACTTGTCGTGAGTCTTCTCGTCAGACCAAGCTTCGAATGCGTAGCCAAGACCAGATGCGAAGTCGTTCACTGTACCGCCGCCGTAGAATGCGATATCAATGATAGTTTGACGGTCAAGAGCCATAGAGAATGCGCGACGGAAGTCAACGTTAGTTAGTGCTTCGTTTTTCGCTGCATCTGGGTTCTTGAAGTTTACTACGAACGCTTGAGTACCTGCTGGCGGGTACCAGTAGTGGTGTTTAGGGCTCGCTGCTGCGTAAGTGCGGTCGATGTCTGGAACGAATGAAGAAGTCCAGTCCATTTCGCCGTTAACAATCTTACCTAGGAACTGGTCATTGTTCGCGATTTGAGGAACACGCAGACAGTCAACGTCTAGGTTCGCTGCATCCCAGTAGTTCGGGCTTTCACACTGGATGTATAGTTGCGGAGTGAAAGTATCGATCTCTGTAAATGGACCAGTACCTACTGGGTTTTCGTTCGTGAACGTTGAAGGATCTTTCACTTTGCTCCATACGTGCTTAGGTACGACAGGTACTTTAGCAATTTCGTAAGGAACGTTTGAGTTTGCTTCGCTTAGACGGAACTTAACTTTGTAATCGTTAACTTTCTCTACGCCAGTAACCCAAGAGTTGATACCAGATTGGTCTAGTTCTGGCTTCTCTTTTACTAGGTTGAAAGAGTAAACAACGTCATCTGCTGTAAACGCTTGACCGTCAGACCATTTCACGCCTTTACGAATATCGAAAGTTACGCTCATTAGGTCGTCAGACATTTGGAAGTTTTCTGCTAGACGGAATACTGGCGTGTTGCCGTGCATTTCGTTGAAAACAACTAGCGGCTCGTAGATAAAGTCAGTAGTTGTGTGCAGGTTAGTTGCACCCAAGAAAGGGTTAAAGTTACGAACAAAAGTTGTAAACTCTTTAGGGTGGATAGTCAGTTCACTGCGCTCAGCGGCTGTAGCTACTGATGCAAAACCTGTAGTAGCCGTTGCAATAACTGCTGTTGCTAGTGCTGTTTTTTTAATATTGGCAAGCATAGCTGTTCCTTACTATTTGCTTTCATTTCACTAATGGAATTGAATGTCATCAATTGATAAACACTCTCCAAGGCCCACCTCTTTGCTTCACTTCAATTTGCGTCGCTCTAAGAGTGGCCTGTAGGCCTTAGGCAGGAGTAAGAAAACACCTTATCCACAAAATAATCAAACTCGATTCCCGTTAAAAACGTTAAAAGCTACATCAACTCCGTCATAAACGTCATTTTGCTTGTTTTTAAGTCAATCCAGGTGAAAAAATAAACGTTGATATGCGTCGCAGTTTATATCCTTATTGATATTGTGTGTTAGTGGTTACTTACTCGTTTGGTAACTATCAGTGAGTGTTTTCTGTTGTTGTACGGTATTGGCGATCTGGCTCACACCTGAAAATTTTGTTAATTAACTAGGTGAAATTTAATCTGCCGTTCTGTTGTGATTGACTTCGCAATCTGTATCAAATGTTGCTCAATTCTCCCTTGTAGAGGAAAAATAAGTAAGTTTTGACAGCAAAATTTGGCTGCTGATTATGCTTTTTTTATTCAGAAAAGGAAGTGATTTGAAGGCACTTTTGAAGAAAGTTATGAGTTAAAAATGACGATGAAAAGTGTGGTATTGGAATCGATTTGGTTAAGCGCTTCATACGTGTTTTTGATAGCTTGCTTCCAGCTTCTTATACGCTAAATGCTTGGCCTCATCGTTGCTCTGTACGCTAAATCGCTTGTTTCTTACTACAAGTAAGGGGAAGCATGGCAGTGCAATTGATAAAGGCAGGGATAAAAAAGCCCCGCTAAGTCGCCTGTCTCTTATACACA
>NZ_JAHGAH010001539.1:0-751 GCF_030248475.1 Vibrio sp. D173a | reverse complement strand
TTCACAAACCGCTCGACTTGCGGTGTTCTCGACCGCGGCAGATATCTCTACTTTTTCCATATCAAGCTCTTCAAAAGCGATCTCAATGAGTTTGGTAACCACCTGAGTCACAATCCCTTTACCCTGTTGAGACTCCGATAACCAGTAACCAACAGTGACTTTCTTGAGGTCGTGATTGATGGTGTTGAAACTGCAGTTACCAACAATGGCATCTTGATAGACGATCGCACAGGTCATACTTTTTCCCTCTGCGTAATCGTGCAGCGAGCGCTGGATAAATATACGTAAGTCTTGCTCGGTTTGACAATGAGGTGGCCATGCTAACCACTGACTTAAATAATCGGTTTGTGTCGAAACGAGTTGTGCATATTGTGCTGCGAAACTCTCTTGTACCAACGCGATCGAAATTTCATTATTGATTTTTATTTTAAACATCGTGTCCTCATTGACTGCTTAAGGGGCATTATACTTTGGTACTAGTTTGCTCTTTATACTGTTAACTGTCTAATTTTTATGCAAATTGTAGCACGAAAAATGCGTTATACGTTATTTATGTCACGAAACTCAATAAACCTTACTTAATTTGTGACTATATGTTTTGTAATCGATTAGTATTGGCCTCCAATAAATATAAAAAACATAATAACTAGGCTTAATTAATGAATTTGTACTGCCAGAGTGTGATCTTTGAACTCGGTAAGGACAGTTAAGACGCGCTCAAGCTGCTCAACACTGGCGTGTTTGAGCACCG
>NZ_JAHGAH010001538.1:0-944 GCF_030248475.1 Vibrio sp. D173a | reverse complement strand
CGACACCTTGCCAGAAGCTGTGGCTTAAAGTGACGCCTCGAATAATAGAAGAAAACAGAGCAGAAAAAATCGGCGTAAAGTAGGTTTGGCCAATCCTTGTTGTGGATCGCATCCACTACTTCGTATGTCTCTTCGATAGTATGCGGCACAATTGTTTCAAAATTTTGTTTCAGATCCCAAGGGCAGCCACCTTCTGGATCACGCAGCTTCGCCATAATTTGTTCTAGTTGTTCAATCGGGTGGCTCATGGTGCTTTCCTATTATTCTATTTGATTGTTTTAATCTAATTCTTTTCTTAAAACTAAAAAAGGTGAGCAGTTAAAACCACTCACCTTTCTATTTTGCTTTCATCCCCAAGAGTGAAGAATGAGCGAGTTGGGGATCTCAAACCGTTTGGCAAGATTCCCCATCACGTTCGTCCCTCACTGTAGGGAATGACAACTATATTTTTTTACTAAGTAATTAGTTCTTCTAACAAGGCAGTAAACTTATGAGGCTCCTGAGCATAGCTTGCCTATGTGATGGAGCGAAATAAGTGAAACTAACGCCGTTAGAAAGCTAAGTACGACGTAAAAACTATCCTAATCTCTTGACGCTCATAACATCTTTGATCTGCTCGACTCGGCTTGTAACTCGACTCAAAATTTCAATATTGGTCACTTCCAAATCAAAGTCCATCACTGACAGCTGACGCTTGTAGTCGGTACGGCTTTTCATTGTCGTCACACTGATCTTCTCATTCGCGAACAGCGAGGTGATGTCCTTCAACAGGCCACTGCGCTCTAATGCTTCAACACGCAGCGTGAGGATGTATGAACCAACAAAGCCATTGCCCCAAACCGTATCAATGATGCGCTCTGGTGCGTGGATTCTTAGCTCACTTAGCTGTTCACAATCACTACGGTGAACGGAAATGCCACGACCTTGAGTGATGTAACCCTTGA
>NZ_JAHGAH010001537.1:0-1346 GCF_030248475.1 Vibrio sp. D173a | reverse complement strand
AAGGTGATGCACAGCGAACGAGTTTCTGAAATCACCGAAGAGCCTAACTACCAAGCAGTTCTTGAAGTAGTAGGTGCTTAACATGAAAAAATCACTGTTAGTTATGGCACTTTCTGCGCTGTTTTCGACTGCTGCTTCAGCGCAGTTTGACGTGACAGAGCAGCACGCTAACCTAGGTTCGGGCGAGATCGTGACGCTAGAGAAAACCAACACATTTCATCTTGCAGGTGAAGGTGTGAAAGTGGGCGACTATATGCCTTCTGTTCAGCTAATGACATCAAACCTAAAACCGTTCGATACCAGCGCGACCAACGGCAAAGTCAAGATTTACAGCGTACTGACGTCTGTTGATACTCCGGTATGTGTTCAGCAAGCAGACGAACTTTCTCAGTTTGTGAATGAGAATAAAGCGTCACTGAAAGATATCGAGTTTTACGCGATCAGTGCAGATACGCCATTTGCACAGCAGCGTTTTATTTCTGAGCATGAGCTAACGGGTGTTGAGTACCTATCAGACTCAGTAGAGCATGCATTTGGTGAGAAGACCGGTGCGCTGATTAAAGAGCTTGGTCTATTGACGCGTAGCATCGTGGTGACGGATCAGAACAACAAGATCATTCTTGTACAACGTGTACCAGAACTGACGACACTGCCGGACCTTGCAGCCGCTGTAGAGCTAGCAAAAAAACAAGGCTAATCCATTTCGGTGCTAAAACACTGATTTTGACGATAAGAGTTCTCTTGTAAATCAATCATTAAGCCCTTCTTTTATAGAGGGGCTTACATTATCTTAAATAGTAAATTACCTCTTAGCCTTACACTGCCTCCCATTAGCGCAACGCAAACGTTGCCGTGATAAAAAGCGTTTATAATGTAAGAGAGTTAAAGCTTTGCTTTTATGAGATTTTAGCTTTAATGGCTAGGTTGGTTATTAATACTAATTTAAGTAGAGAATATTCAATGTCTGACGTTTTAATAGTGGAAGATGATCTGCAGCTCAGGGAGATGCTGTGTTACTTTTTGAGAAATGTAGAGGGATATTCGGTTGACTGTTTAAGCAGTGGTGAAGGTGCCACTGAGATAATTATGGATCGAGCGCCTCAGTTGGTCCTGCTTGATATCCAGCTTCCACATACTTCAGGGCTAAGCGTTCTTGAGAACCTGCGCCAACAAGGCTCTACTATTCCTGTGATCATCATGACGGCTAACGACAATGAGATCACAGAAACCAATGCGCTCACTATAGGGGCAAATGACTACATCACTAAGCCGGTTCGTACCAATGCGCTTCGCGAGCGAATCCGAAAGGTCCTAGAGCAGAAACCAAGTATCCACTCTCGCGTTGA
>NZ_JAHGAH010001536.1:0-620 GCF_030248475.1 Vibrio sp. D173a | reverse complement strand
CAGGTTCTATCTCAGCTCGACCAACAGCAAGATACCTTCTTTGATGCCATGCTCGACGCACTTAACCACGACGAACAGCAGCAGCTAAAACAAGGACTGGAGGTTTACCTCAAAGGGTTAACTAAAGTCTGCCAAACCGATGAGTTTGTACTTCGCCCTATGACAAAAGCGGACAATGCACAAGTGGCCGATGTTATTCGAAAAGTCTCCGCTGAGCATGGGCTCACTGAGGACAAAGGCTATGGGGTAGCCGACCCGACGCTGAATGCCATGTACTCGGTGTATAACCAAGATAAAGCGATGTATTGGGTGATTGAACACCAAGGAAAGGTTGTTGGTGGAGGTGGTTTTGCGCCATTGGCGGGGAAGCCTGAGGGGTGTGAATTACAAAGAATGTACTTCTTAGAACAGACTCGAGGTCAAGGATTGGCCAAACGCATTGTTGCCCTAAGCCTTAAACTGGCCAAACAGCTTGGCTATCAGCAAATGTACTTAGAAACGACAGAGTGTTTGGGTGCAGCAATTAAGCTTTACGAAGCGCTAGGGTTTGAGCACCTCGACAGTGCTTGGGGGGAGACGGGCCACGACGCCTGTGAAGTCGTCATGGCCAAAACGCTTTA
>NZ_JAHGAH010001535.1:0-542 GCF_030248475.1 Vibrio sp. D173a | reverse complement strand
TGATTGGGGATAATGTTCAGCGTACTGCTCATGAACGGATCATGACAGCTCATGAAGTATTTTTGCCAATCGATGAGTATGACAATCTACTTGAGTCTTTAGATTTTGCTTGCCATAACCTAGAACACGAGACGATTCGTAAACTGTTGTTAGATGCACCTACAGGATTCAAGCCTACTGATGGCATTGGCGATCTAGTTTGGAATGCTTCTAGCTCAACACAACAAGTGGTAGAGAATTAATGATAGGCCAGTAACTCAGTTGCTGGCCTTTTTTATTGTCTTTTGTGTTGTAAATAAGCACGTGAGGCAAAAACACTTGGCCTTCAAAAGAAGCTTTTTTTCAGCTCTGATCCTCCTACCTGCTACCTGTCTTGATCTTCCACTACAGTTTTGACTGTAAACTGTAGTAAAATTACGCTAATTTGTTTTTATACCGATTTATTTTGAATTGAACGAGGTCAGTCCTATGTCAGCTAAGAAGCCTATGGCTCTAGTGATTCTTGACGGTTACGGTCACCGTGAAGACACTGCAAACAACGC
>NZ_JAHGAH010001534.1:0-766 GCF_030248475.1 Vibrio sp. D173a | reverse complement strand
TGAGGCCTACCTAACCTTTGATGACTGGGTAGAAGCAAGCGGAGAGAGCCATGGTGAGTGGTACAAAACCGCTGTAGAAAACACCTCAGTATCAGCAACGGGCGAATAAGGAGAGCATCATGAAAACATCTATCAAGTTAATCAGCCTACTTTCCATTTCCGTCCTGACTGCATGTGGTGGAGGAGGAGGTGGCTCAACGGCTCAACCTGCTACACCAGCTGCCGCTCAAGATATTGTTGCACAACGTGATTTTTCGTTTGATGTTGGAGAGAAAATAACCCTGTCGATCGATTATTCAGGGTCAACAAAGGGGGCGTTACATCTCTATTCAGAAGCCGCGTTTGTAAAAGCTGATGGTGAGGTAATCCCAGATCCGGTGTCGCGCATCACTACCATCTACCCAGATCTTACGGATGAAGTCAAACTCGAGGTTAATACGAACTGGGACTCTCTATATGTGCGCTGGGTACCAATGACCAGTAGCGAATCAGAGCAGACTTGGAGTATTACTCTTGGGCAGCCGAGCAACAGTTATCACCTTACGTTCTAGTTAACTCATGCTCTAACTCTAAATCACACGGAGAGTGCTATTGGCTACTCTCCGTTTTTTATATTGTCTATTTTCAAGATCATCTGTTTTCGATTCTTTCAATTTTCAAGCCTCAAGCTTTCCCTTCTTTCTGCTCATCTATTAAACAACCTTTGCCTAAAACTATCGAACAATAAACATCATACCTCAAATCTTTTGGGTATTTATTTAGTGGG
>NZ_JAHGAH010001533.1:0-840 GCF_030248475.1 Vibrio sp. D173a | reverse complement strand
CATTTTGAGGGGTATGTGACGTTATTGTTGAACCCCATCTGTTAGAGTTGAACTAAGACAGCAAAGAGCATTAGAAAAGACGATGAATGTAACTTTTAAAGATGTAGCAAAACTGGCGGGTGTATCGACCCAGACGGTATCTCGTGTGACGAATGGGTCTGAGAGCGTTGCTGAATCCACGCGCATTAAAGTGAATCAAGCGATAAAGCAGCTAGGCTATGTGCCTAATAAGGGAGCACAGATGTTGAGTCGAGCCAAATCGACCAATATTGGCCTAGTGACATTAGATATGGCATTGCATGGCGCTGCACTTATCGCCAATGGTGTAAGAAGAAAAGCGCATGAATTGAATTTTGGTACCGCTTTTTCTGTTGTTTCTGAGCCTAGCTTATCCAGTATTCAAGGGGCGATGAGAGAGCTTATTGCGCAGCAGGTTGACTGCATTATTCTCAACGTACCGCTCAGCAAAGACGATGCTGTGGTGTTGGCAGAGCAGTTTCCAAGCTTACATCTGATCTTTATCGACGTGCCTGATGGTACTCCCGTGCACTTTGTTCACGGCGAGCATGCTATTGGGGCATCTGAAGTGATCAGGCATCTGGTAGAGACAAGACGAAGTGAGTTTTTATTGGTTGCGGGCCCGGAGGCGTCAACAGCAGCAAATATCCGTCTGCAATCTTGGTTAACGGAAATTAATGTATCAGAAACTAAAGCCGTAGATTGTTATCGAGGGGATTGGCAGGCACAAAGTGGTTACCTTGCAATCAGTGAAGCGATTGGTAAACAGTTGAGCTTTGATGCCGTGGTTGTTGCGAGTGATCAAATGGCACTTGGCGTATT
>NZ_JAHGAH010001532.1:0-979 GCF_030248475.1 Vibrio sp. D173a | reverse complement strand
CGCCCCAATCTCTACAAGAGGGCTTTAAGCAAACCGCTGAAGCCTTTCTTCAATCAAAGAAAAGTAGTGATAAAGCATGATTCGTTTAATTGATTTCCTAGCTGCCTTTTTTGGTTTGCTTTTTTTGTCGCCTGTATTACTCATTGTTACCATCATTGGCTTGTTTGATACAGGTTCGCCTATTCTTATTCAGGAAAGAGTAGGACGTAACAAAAAACCATTCAAACTTATTAAGTTTCGTACTATGTCTGTCGAAACGAAATCAGTGGCTAGCCATTTAGCCAACAATGCATCGATTACTAAGTTAGGTGCATTCTTGCGCAAGACTAAAATTGATGAACTTCCGCAGCTGATTAATGTTGTTAAGGGTGAAATGAGCCTAGTTGGCCCGCGCCCCAACTTATTTAACCAGGAAGAGTTGATTAAAGAGCGTGACGCACACAGTGTTTATGACGTATTACCCGGGATTACCGGCTTAGCTCAAGTGCAAAATATCGATATGTCTACGCCCCAATTATTGGCTAAAACTGACAAACAGATGATAGATTCATTAACACTAAAAGATTACTTTAAATATATCATTATGACCGCAACTGGAAGTGGGGCCGGTGATGCAGTGAAATAGAAGATATTTCAAAGGTCTATCTTTTTTATTTTAATTAACGAACACGTTTGGCTATTTATGAAAATTGCAATTGCCGGTACAGGCTATGTAGGCTTATCAAATGCGATGTTGTTGGCTCAACATCATGAAGTTATCGCTGTTGATATTGTCGAAGAAAAAATAAGGCTACTTAACGATAAAGTGTCTCCTATTGCTGATGCGGAGATTGAAGAATTTTTGGCAAATAAGCCATTAAACTTTATGGCTACTCTTGATAAAGAGCTTGCCTATTCAAATGCAGAGTATGTAGTGATTGCTACACCTACCGATTATGATGTTGAAACTAACTATTTCAATACTTCTTCAGTAGAGATG
>NZ_JAHGAH010001531.1:0-556 GCF_030248475.1 Vibrio sp. D173a | reverse complement strand
AATCACTAACTGTTACTAAAGCTATTTGTTTATAAAATGTATCAAATAGCAACTTTGACTGACGCAAACGTTTTCCTTGAGCAATTTTCCCCGTATAATGCGCGCAAATTATCTAATCACTTAATCAAATCGTACCTGAAGGAGTTTGAGATGACTGTCGGTATTATCATGGGTTCTAAATCTGATTGGCCAACAATGAAGCTAGCAGCGGATATGTTGGATCAATTTGGCGTAGCGTACGAAACAAAAGTGGTTTCTGCTCACCGTACTCCTCAACTACTGGCGGATTACGCAACGAGTGCAAAAGAGCGTGGTATTAAGGTGATCATTGCAGGTGCAGGCGGCGCAGCTCACCTACCGGGCATGGCAGCAGCATTTACTCGCGTTCCTGTTCTTGGTGTACCAGTACAGTCTAAAGCTCTAACAGGCATGGACTCACTTCTTTCTATCGTTCAGATGCCTAAAGGTATCGCGGTTGGTACGCTAGCTATTGGTGAATCGGGCGCAGCTAACGCAGGTATTCTCGCGGCACAAATCATTGGTACGCACAATGAAG
>NZ_JAHGAH010001530.1:0-749 GCF_030248475.1 Vibrio sp. D173a | reverse complement strand
CAAGAGAACTTAGATATCCTGAGCGAAACTCACAACATCACACGTTTTGCCCTTTTCGATCAGTTCCCGTACACCCACCACATGGAAGCGGGCGTGTTCCTAGAGCGTAAAGCGAAATAGAACGGTAAAGACAAAAGAACCGACCCATCGAGATCGGTTCTTCAAACCAAAAAAAACGAGCCCAATGGCTCGTTTTTTAGTATCTGTTTAATGCGAGTTAAGCCGCTTTGGACATAAACCCTAGCTTCTTACCTACCCATGCCAGTAATAGCATGGCTACGATAATTGCAAAGAAGTTCGAGCCCGCTTCTGGGTGTTGTGCTTTCACAAACGCAGAGTGACCAAATGCACCAACGAAGAAACATGCTAGGCCTACTAGTGGAATATCTTCAGACACAGGGTTTGCTAGGTATTCTTGATATAAGGCTTGAACAGCCAGTACTAGCGCAATAAGAGGGAAAATAGAGAAACCAACTTCGCTCATCGTTACCCAAGATAACAATGCATCACCACACACACCCGCTACTAGAGCCAGTACCAGTGTTTTTCTTTCTGAACCGCGGTTCACAGTATTCTTTTCATTCGACATTATTCAATCCCGCCTTTTAGTCGGTTACGTTCACGTTCTTTGCGATACCAATAAGCCCCTTTGGCCATCATTCGCAATTGCATGATCAGTCGCTCAGCCAATTCATCGCGCTGGCGTCGATCTAAATCTAATGCTTCTTCTCCAGAATTAAACACCAAAA
>NZ_JAHGAH010000153.1:0-1583 GCF_030248475.1 Vibrio sp. D173a | reverse complement strand
ACATGACTCCATTGCTAGAGCAGTTTGCTCTGGTAGTTGGCGGACAGTATCGAGAAGCTTATCTCGCTTTACCTTTCTGTTTGATAAAATTTGTCCATTTGTACCCAGAACACACACTTGGAAGAGATTTTTCGCTATATCAATACCGACAACTTTAATAGACATACTTGTTACTCCTGCTCTTAATGGTTGTACTATTAGTTTGGTACAACGACGCTAGAAGGGAGGGGCGTCCATCACATCAAAGCCTTGTCAGTGTCGCAACTGACATATAAAACTTTCCAGCAGATTTAGTGAAGTTGCCACTAATGGCAACCTCACAAAAGCATACGATTGAGTTCCAATCCAGCATTAAAATACCGCATCTCTAGGGTTAGCATTATTTGCAGGGATTGCACTCAGACCATCCCAGTGCTCGACGATTTTGTAGTTTTCGTCAAAGCGAAGAATGTCTGTCACAGCAAGTGTTTCAGAGCTATCCGTCCACTTAGCGTGAATCGCTGCAAAATCACCCGTTACAATCACTTTTGAAATATCAATCTGAACTTCATAACCCTGGCTGCCTAAGTGAGTAACCAAATCAACCAGTGCTTTCTTGTCAGACTTTCCTTCCGCTTTCGCACTAGGATTATGTTGAACAAAGTTCTCACCTAGGTATTTTTGAGCAGCACTTGCGTCCATGTTATCCCAGGTAGTGTAGAAGTAATCCAGGGCAATAGAGCGGATCTTTTCCTTATCCAGACAGCTTTTCAGGTTAACCCCTGGTCCTGATGTGTATGATTCTGGTGCAATACCTTCTTTGAACTCAGCAACTACGTCCCAGTGTTCAGTGATCTTGCCATCATTAACACGATACCAGTCGTAACTTACTTCGAAAGGTTTACCTTCTAATGAATCCACACTTTGAGTTAGTACAATATCTCCCTCAGCAAATGCACGAACATTTTCAACATGGAATGTCGGCATCTTGTTTTGCATGTATTTAATGAAGCCGACTAATCCTTGCGCACCATCTTTACCGCCAGGACTGTGCTGAACATAGCGTTTCTCACTGATAAAGTTGTGGATCTTATCAGCTGACTTGTCATTAAAATTACTTTTGCTGGAGTTGATCGCCAGTTGAATGTTTTGCTCTTGTACCTCGCCCAGAGGCATGCAATCATTTGCAAAGCTCAGTGAGCTAAAAGACAAAGCAATTGGTAGAACCAGAAGAGATTTTGTAAAAGTGCTCATTATTATTCCTTTGTGGATGTCATTACTGGATGTCATTTCGAGACCTTAATATTTTTGAACATTTTCACTTCAAAGACTACAACCAAGGTTGAGTATGTGTTTCACAATTTTGTCAAGAATGCCAAATTTTGCAAAAGCGTCCTAAGCAATGGAATTTTTCTTACATTGCGCTCGCCTCATTAATCGTATGCGCCCCATGAACCCACGGGGCGGTGTTGTTAATGTTTGAAGTTCCAAGGTAGGAGCGCATCGATATCAGGCTCAGCTTTCGCGAGCTCTTTCATGCACTTGACCATGTAGTCGTAGAGGATAAGGCCGTTGGCTTTCGCCGTCTCGACGATGCTGTAAAG
>NZ_JAHGAH010001529.1:0-718 GCF_030248475.1 Vibrio sp. D173a | reverse complement strand
TAACACGATTCGTAAGTACCCACTGAAGGCGTCGGCATTTTTGGTGTTTCCAGATATCCGAACCGCCAGCAACGCGGTCACCCGATTTAAATTGAATAATACGCCAGTGTCCGCTGCTGAAATGATTGATTACTTTGCGCTTAAGGCGGTGCAGCACATGGACGGAGTACCGAGCTATATTGCCACGGTTCCTGAAGGTGCGACGGCGATTCTGGTTCAAACTGAAGCCGATGAACAAGCCGTGCTTGATGCGCAGATTCAGACAATATTGACTGAAATCGAAGACCTTGAGTTGGTTGTGCCAGCAAGCTTTACTGATAAGCCTCAAGAGTATCAGGCGTACTGGAACATTCGCAAAGGTATATTCCCAGCCGTTGGTGCGACGAGACCAAAGGGCACAACAGCACTGATTGAAGATGTCGCTTTTCAGATAGAGACGTTGGCGGATGCGCTGACTGACTTGCAACAGTTAATGCAAGAGTATGGCTACTACGATGGTGTGATTTATGGTCATGCGTTAGACGGTAACTTACACTTTATTTTCTCTCAAGGGTTTGGTTCGCAGCAAGAGGTGGAGCGATACGAGAGGTTCATTGATGCTGTCTGCGATATCGTCGTCAATAAGTATGATGGCTCTTTGAAAGCAGAACACGGTACAGGCCGAAACATGGCACCTTTTGTTCGTAAAGAGTGGGGAGATGAAGCGTATAGCTACATG
>NZ_JAHGAH010001528.1:0-857 GCF_030248475.1 Vibrio sp. D173a | reverse complement strand
CGAACCATTGGAGACAAGGCCACTGAAGTAGACACGTGGCTGAGCACCACGCACATCGCTGTCGCCGATAATCAACTTTGTCAGTTCATCTGCGTTATCTAAACCATTGCTCAGCGGCGTATCTTCGTCCTGCTCAAAATAGCCCGGAGTGCTGAGTGTTAAATGCCCTGTATCTCGCGCGGTCGACTCTCGCAAAGACTCATAAGTATAGAGCCCATAACCACCCGCCGAAGTCAGCGCAAACACTGCAATCGCCACGATCAAAACCGACAATAAGCTACGCCGACCATTGCGCAGCAAATTCAGCCACGCCAAGCGAAGCGACTGCAAAAAGCCAAACTCCATTAACTTGCCCATGAGATTGCCTCCTTGTTTGACACTGAAGAGACCAAATTGCCGTCCACTAACTCAATCACGCGATCACAACGGTTAGCCATTCTTGGTTCATGGGTCGCAACAATAAAGGTGGTGCCAAACTCGTGACCAAGCTCGCGCATAATATCGATCACGTTGTTAGCTGTGTGGCTGTCTAAGCTCGCTGTCGGTTCATCGGCAATCACTAACTTAGGCTTGTGGACCAAAGCACGAGCAATCGCGACGCGCTGTTGCTGACCACCAGAAAGGTTATCTGGTCGATGGTGAACGTACTGCTCTAAGCCAACACGCATCAACATCTGCTGCGCTTGCTTATGCTGCTCTTCAAGGCTCAAACCATTGCGCATCAGAGGATAAGCAACATTTTCTAGCGCTGTCATGACGGGCACCAGATTGAATTTTTTAAATACAAAACCTAAACCGTGACGACGAAAACGCGCAGCTGGGATCGCTTGTTCTGGGTAGGGCTGCCCCTCTATCGA
>NZ_JAHGAH010001527.1:0-854 GCF_030248475.1 Vibrio sp. D173a | reverse complement strand
TGTGTAGGCCCGGTTGGATACGGTCCACTGTAATCTTTATGCTGCCCATTTTATATATAACTTTGATTATAAAACTCTATTTATAATTCTAATCAAATGGGTCAGCAATTTCATTATGCAACAGCGCACATCTAGTTCAATGAATCACCGTGAATCATCCACCTCATCCCGAACTTGTCTTCTACTTTGCCGAATCGAGCGCCCCAGAAAGTATCAGCCAGCGGCATCATTACCCTCCCACCCTGCTCCAATTTCTCAAAGATCTGTTCCTGCGTTGCGGTATCTTCCGTCACTAAAGACAAGGCGAGGTTATTACCTTGCAGTTCTTTGGCATGCACACCATCTGACATCATCAACTTCATGCCAAACGCTTCAAACTCAGCATGCATTACCCAATCGGGTTCAGCCCCTTCTACAACTTGGGGTGCATCTTTGAAGTGTTGTTTTGAAAGGATGACGCCACCAAAGCATTTTCTGTAGAACTCTAAAGCTTCGTCACAGCGTCCATCAAAAAAAAGGTAGGGGGTGAGTTTCAGCATATATATCTCCTTGTTGTCTAATTAAAACATAGACAACAGCAGACAAATTTACAGGTAATCTTATGATTTATTTCAGGTAAACGGAGGTAACAACAAATAAAGTTAGTCGAAAGGAAACAACGATGTCTGATTGCGACCACGTTGCTTAGATTGATAAAGAGCCTTATCTGCCGATTCTAGCCACTCTAAGTGACAGGCGATCCCGGGAGATAACTGGCAAACACCCAAACTGACGGTGAAATTAATCATACCTGCCGAAGTATCTACAGCGTACTTCTCAATACGTTTACGAAGACGCTCAGCAAAGTAGTGTGC
>NZ_JAHGAH010001526.1:0-776 GCF_030248475.1 Vibrio sp. D173a | reverse complement strand
TTTGAGCTGCTTATTCTCACAGTTCTGAGTCAGACCTTTCATTGATCGCAGCAGCGGTACACCGGCCTTCGTCAGGCTATATAGTTGACGACAGAACAGCACCAGCACTTCTAGCGGAACATTGGGTGAAAATAGGCTGGAGACGTCCATCTCCAATACCGACTCACCACTTTTGCCAAGCTTGATAGAGGTAGGAATAATTCCCTTGCCCATCAAACTCTCTGCAGCAAGCTCTTCACTGTTGGCTTCTAATTGCCCGGAAACCTGACGCCCGTCGGAACCGCGACCAACATAACGATAAGTTGGCATACTCTATACCTCTACAACAGAATCGGGTCAGTAGAGCCCGAAGCATCACCTTCACCAAGGTGCATGATCTCATCGAGGCTAACGACGCCCTTCAGCGCCAGTTCCATTGCTGACGCCAACAGAGGCTTCTAGTTTTCAGACTGTCTAGCGGTCTGAGCAAAACCTACAGCATCGTTGGCACGCAGCGCATCCATCATGTCTTGTTCAAGTTCTAGCATCTCGAACACACCAATTCGGCCGCGATAGCCAGTCAGGTTACAGTTTTGACAGCCACGCCCTTTAACAAACGATGCCGATACTTGATTTGGAAAACGCTCGCTCAGCCACTGTTTACGTGATTCGTCGAGTTCATCTTCAACGGTACAATCTGTACAGACTTTACGTACCAATCGCTGTGCGACCACGGCCCTTACAGCACTGGCTACAAGGTACCCGGGAGCACCCATATCCATCATACGCAGTACGCT
>NZ_JAHGAH010001525.1:0-645 GCF_030248475.1 Vibrio sp. D173a | reverse complement strand
AAATTGAAACGAATACATCTCTTGTCACAGTAATGATCAGCAACCAATTGGGTGCGACTGACACTACTGAACACAAAGTCGAATTAAATGGCAAAACGTACAGCTGGACAGGTTTCTGCTCTCTAGAAGAGAACCTAATTGACTCAACTTCAGCTGGTCAGGAGAAATAAGAATGAGCTATCAACCACTTTTACTGAACTTTGAAGAAGCAGCAGAGCTTCGTAAAGAACTTGGCAAGGATAGCCTATTAGGAAAAGCACTGACTCGCGACATCAACCAAACTGACGCTTACATGGCTGAAGTAGGTATTGAAGTTCCGGGACACGGTGAGGGCGGCGGTTACGAACATAACCGTCATAAGCAGAACTACATCCATATGGATCTAGCGGGTCGTCTATTCCTTATTACAGAAGAGACAAAATACCGTGATTACATCGTAGATATGCTAACGGCTTACGCGAAGGTGTACCCATCGCTAGAGAGCAACACTAGCCGTGATTCAAACCCACCGGGTAAGATCTTCCACCAAACACTGAATGAAAACATGTGGATGCTGTACGCTTCGTGCGCATACAGCTGTGTTTACCACACGATTTCTGAAGATGAAAAAACGCTGATTGAAAACGACCTATTTAAGCAGATGAT
>NZ_JAHGAH010001524.1:0-753 GCF_030248475.1 Vibrio sp. D173a | reverse complement strand
CCGCAAGCCACCGCGTCGCTAAAAATTAAGTTAAGCGCGAAACCGCTATTTTAAAAAGAAGCTTAGGCTTCTTTTTTTGTGTCCAAAGTTTAGTGAAATTGCAAAATCTAAGTTATAGAACGCTATCTCTAAGTGTTTGTATCTTTGAGAGATTATGCTTTAAAGATAAAATGTGTAAATTTTGACACAGCGTTAACAGTTTCTTACTGAGTTTGTTCTTTCGCAAAGACCTAGTCCTGTTTTGTCACCATAATGGTGTGCTACTATACCCCTCTTATTATTGGACCCAAATTTCCTATGTTAGAAGTCTCAAATTTAACTGCTATTCGTGACGAAAGAGTTCTATTCGAATCTTTGTCTTTTCAACTTAAAGCCGGAGAACTGGTGCAAGTTGAAGGAAGGAATGGCACCGGCAAGACCACACTACTTAGGATTATTACGGGTTTAGGTGACCGAGATGAGGGGACGATTTCTTGGGATGGGCAGTCAATTGAGTCCAATCGAGACGCTTATCATCAAAACCTTCTGTTTCTTGGTCACCAAACAGGTGTTAAGCGCGAGCTCAGTGCGTACGAAAACTTGAGTTTTTACCAGGCGATTCACAGTGGTAAAGCGACTAAAGAAGAACTTTATAGCGCACTTGCTCAAGTGGGCTTAGCTGGACGAGAAGACGTTCCGGCAGGGCAGTTGTCTGCGGGGCAACAGCGTCGTGTAGCACTCGCGCGTTTGTGGTTGAGCAAACAGATGCTGTGG
>NZ_JAHGAH010001523.1:0-492 GCF_030248475.1 Vibrio sp. D173a | reverse complement strand
ATACATTGAGGCATAATCTGACCCTTGGCGCTGATTATGATTAGATGTCGTTGTGGCGTGCCCTAGATATTGCTCAAATGCAAGACGTCATTTCACAGTTGAGTGATGGCCTAGACACGCAGATAGGTAAAAATGGTGTCCGTCTGTCCGGCGGTCAAAGACAGCGTTTAGCTATCGCTCGAATGGTGTTGAGTAACCCTAAGTTTGTTATTCTCGACGAAGCGACGTCTGCCCTAGATACTGCAACTGAAGCCGCACTGCATAAAGCGCTGAGTGAATTTTTGAAAGACCGCACAACATTGATTGTTGCGCACAGGCTTTCTGCGGTGAAACAAGCTGACCTGATCTATGTATTAGAAGATGGGCAAGTAACACAAACAGGAATACATGGTGAATTGGTTGAACAACAAGGACTGTATCAAACACTCTACGGCAGTGTGCAATCTCACGCCTGATGTTTACCCGTGTTTTAATGGCGAGCACACCGCTCCC
>NZ_JAHGAH010001522.1:0-642 GCF_030248475.1 Vibrio sp. D173a | reverse complement strand
CAGGCGTAATCCAGTTTTAGACCCTGTAAGATCTCTTCATGCGCAGGAGTAAGTTGTCCAGACATCAGAGCAACTTCGTATTTGCCCACTTTCCAAGTGTCTAGAATGGTATTGTAGAAGCCTGTGAAAAAGTCGATGTCATCGAAGGCTTGAGGAGAAAGATACTCACCAAACACGATCCAGTTTGCCTTTGATTTGGCCAGTTGAGAAGCGAATCGCGTCTCCGGGAGTCGAGTTAACAGTGTAGTATGCCTTTTGATAGGCAAGAGTTTCTGTGCGTCCATGTGTCTGATTCCTAATTAACTTAGCTAGACGTTAACCTATTGCAATTTACATGTGCAAGTCTCAATATGTCTTAATCATAACATTTGTTTATTTCAGGCTTGATGAATCATGAATGAATCCTTGTTCTCATTACGCAATGCACTGCGTATTTTGGCGCTAATCTTATTAGCCGCCATGCTGGTCGTGACCATTAAAAATACCGTGGTGATCAGTAAAGGTAATGAGAAAATTCAAGCGAAGCAGCTCGAAACTCTGACCAAGGTGCTTATCTCACAGGCATCGCTATCCGCGAGTAAAATGATCATTCAACAAGATCAAGAGCGCTTGCTAGAACTCACCAATCAACTGTCTCAAGAC
>NZ_JAHGAH010001521.1:0-720 GCF_030248475.1 Vibrio sp. D173a | reverse complement strand
GTACCTTAGCCTCGATTCCGCTATACCTATTGTTGGTTCAGTTGCCGTTTCCGATGTATGTGGTAGCTGTGATTATTAGCTGCATCATTGGTGTCAAAATCTGTCAGGTAACCTCTGATGACATGGGTGTGCACGATCATGGTTCAATCGTCTGGGATGAGTTTGCAGGCTTTTGGATCACCATGGGCCTAGTGCCTTTACTGCAGCTCCCAACCGATGACTGGAAGTGGTTGTTGACAGGCTTCGTACTGTTCCGTTTCTTTGATATGGTTAAGCCGTGGCCGATTGGTTGGTTAGACAAACGCATTCATGGCGGCTTAGGCATCATGATTGATGATATCGTCGCGGGCGTCATGGCAGGCATTGCGCTTTACGCTGTGGGTCACTTTGCGGGTTGGTTAGCATAAACAGTTTATGGTGCTCTGGCATACCAGTATTGAGTTAGAGCGCCTTAGTTGGTTAGTTACACAAAAGAAAACAAGGAATAATAATGTCTAAGAAGGTTTACTGCATTGCTCAGTTTCAGCCAAAAGAGGGCAAACTGAACGAGCTTTTCGAAGTACTAAAAGCGCTTGAGCCAAACACAATGCGTGAAGATGGGTGTATTCAATACACAGTGACACGTCATCTGCAGAGCCCGTTTGCCGAAGGTGAGAGCTACCCAATCGCATTCAACGAGATCTGGGCAGACAATGAAGCGTTTGAAGCGCACTGCCAACG
>NZ_JAHGAH010001520.1:0-1714 GCF_030248475.1 Vibrio sp. D173a | reverse complement strand
CGTACGCCTAACGCAGACATTAGCTTGTAACGTCGCTCCATCTCGCCCACACACCAGCGCAGTGCGTTAGAAGCATCTTTCATATCGGTAACCACTTCTGACAATAGATGTGGGATACCTTCATAGATAGATAGCTCGAGCATTTTCGGGTCGATCATAATGAAGCGCAGATCTTCAGGCGTTGCTTTATACAGCATACTCAGAATCATTACGTTCACACCCACCGATTTACCCGAACCAGTGGTACCTGCCACACGTGAGGCATTTTTGCGATATCAGCAATAACCGCTTCACCCGCAATGTCTTGCCCCATTACGACAGTTGTTGGTGATTTAGCATCAATAAACTGTTGGCTACCCACCACATCAGAGAAGAACACTGTTTGTCGACTCATGTTCGGTAGCTCTAAACCTACGTATGGTTTGCCCGGAATAACGTACTGCCATCGCAGACAATGAACGTGCTAAGTCCATCGATAGACTTGAGATTCGACTCACTTTCACACCCGGAGCAAGATCAAGTTCAAATCGAGTAATAACTGGGCCAGGGAAAATATCTACCACCTCGGCTTTAATCTTGTAGTCAGCGAGCTTTGACTCAACCAGACGCGCAATATCTTCTAGAGCATCGCGATCAATAAAGTTGTCACGCTTCTCAGGGTGATAGAGTAGCTCTAAAGTCGGCATCGGAGACGTCGGCTTAGGCAGATTAGGCTCTTTTTGAACCAAGAACGGATTTTGCGCCGCCGCCATATTCGCCTGAGCTTCAGAAACAATATTCTGGAACGCTGCAACATCTTGGTCTGGGTGTGCCGGTTCTTCTTCTGTCACCTCTTCCCACGGCAAATCGATCGCTTTTTCATTGCTATCAGACTGTGGCTGAGGTTCAACCACTTCTGCAGACGCTTGCGGTGCGCTTGGCTCTTCCCAAGGCGTCTCGTCTGCTACAGGGGCATCTTGCGCAAACGCAGGTTCAAACTCTTCATGAGCTTGATTGCTATGTAATGGTTCATCGGCAGTCGTTGGCTCGATAAACATCGGCTCAGGAATCACTTCTGGTTCAGGATCAAAGGTAAATGACGGCTCTTGATGCTCAGAGTCTTGCGAAATTGGTTCCTGATAAACTGGCTCTTGATGAGCGGGCTCAGCTGAAAACTCTGGTTCGTGATTCTGATAAGGTGCCGGCTCAGTAGGCTGTTCTTGCATATACTCTTGGTAGGCCGCTTGCGAGTGATGCGCTTCAGCTTGAGTTTGTTCCGCTAAGTCATCTTCATCCATTGCCGCATGCTCAAGTTGCTCAATCGTCGCATTTAGCTGTTTAGAACGTTCAACGCCCTCTTCTAATGGCTCTTCTGGCGCTTGAAAAATTGGTTTCGGCGTTTGAATCGGTTGTGGATCAGGCGCGGCTTGTACTGGAGCGATATGCGCTGGCGCGATCGACTCAGGCGCTGTGGTTTTAACCGGTTGCGCAGCAGCCTCCGGTACTTCCGTCGGCATATGAATATTGTAATGGCGTTTAGGCTCAGTCGATTCTACTGGCTCTGCTTGATCGGGTTCTGCGGTTGCAGAGAAATGCAAACTTGGATCGCTAGTCAGTGGGTCGTATTGTTCCTCAACATTTTCAGCAATACCTTCAATGGCAGGCTTGCTGCCTTCAAGCTCTAGCGCATCATGTTGTTCCGTCTCTCTCAGCTCTGGCTAGAGCATCTCTTGAT
>NZ_JAHGAH010000152.1:0-8540 GCF_030248475.1 Vibrio sp. D173a | reverse complement strand
CCATTGGGGTCCACTTCTATACTCTTCGAGTTCCGGAACTGGGATAATTTGCTCAGCATTTATCAGTACGTCTTCTTTGTAGTGGTAAGGAGCTAAACGAACACAGCTGATGTCGATGCCTTTGTCACGTAGCCAAAGCACCGACGTAGTCAGTTCTTTACCAAAGTCAGCCGAAGCCAGAACAATGCGAACATCATTACCGAAGTCATCTAAACTGCTTTCATCAAGGTCGACAAACTCAAGTAGGCTTTCACGGGCGTCGATATCTAAGCCTTCTTTACCTATGTAACGTCCATAGTATTCACATGCTTTTTCAAACGTCATGGTAGATATCATGGCAGCATAACGCAGTGCTTGAAGCTCCATTTGTGCGCCTACGTCATCGCGCTTTAGTTCGATCACGACTAGATTGGCACTTCGATCAATCGCAAGTAAGTCGATTCTACGTTTGCTGTCTTCCCAATCTGAAAATTCTTTAGAGATCACCAGGCAATCTGGGGCAATCGCATCAATACAGCCTTTTAATGCTTCTTGAAGATCTTGACGCTCTTGTAGCCCTTCTGCAGCAAACGTAGTTGGCGTTAAGGCAGTTAAGTTTTTATTTGCAATATTGTATAAACTCATAAGGATTATTTATTACTCAAGCTACACATTTGGCCGCGATCCAATCGAGCATCGGCGTGTGCTCTCGATCCCTAGACTGGGAAAGGAAGTACGCAGCCATCGGCGATACCGAATAAAAGAATCGCAATATCATTGGGCGATGGTGGAATATCAACGCCTCACCCATACTTGCGGGTTAGGTGAATTATGAGGGGATCCGCCAGGTTTAAGGCAATCAAGAATAGAAGCGAAGTGTTGATTGTCCCTGCCAGCATTTACACTCAGGTGTTCATTATCGATTAAAACGATTTTAGGGCGGCGGCATACCTTATCAACAACTGCCTGTTGCAAGCCATATTGATAATCACAAATGAGCATACCATCAGGGTCGGAATACTCGGCCATAACTATCGGTAACCGATCAGAACGCCAAGGAGTGCCCGACAGCGCTAATGTGTAACGGGCAAAACCTTGGATCTTACTGATAATTTCTAACCCCCATGAATTTGACCTACCCTCATCATCAAACGAGCAATGGTGGATCTCATCAAATACGACTAGTACCCGATATTTACTGACGGTGTTCCAGAAGTTTTCATCTAAAAAACGGATGGATTGATAGGTATAAGACCCACCTAAAGAGCCCAAGCCTCCATTAAAGGAACATTCCAGTTTCCATGAAAAGGTCTTTTTCATCCCTTCAGCGACCGAAAGTGATGGTGAGAAACAGAGAACTAAGTCAATCATACCTTCTTGAAAAAGACGCTTAGCAACCTCTGCTGCCATAACGGTTTTACCAGCACCAGGAGTGGCTTGACAGAAAAAATGTGGGCGTCGATTTGATGAAAACTTATTGATAGCCAGCTCTACGCACTCAGCTTGCCATGTTCTTAACATTGGGAAGCCTTGCTTTGGGCTACTTGCATCCAGTTGGTTAGTGCATTGATTTTGCCCAATAGCTTAGCTGATCGCTCTCTCGCTGCATTGAATAACGGTTCCATATCATGCTTGTTGTTTGGAAAACGCGTTAACAAAGATTGGTATTCCTCAATCTCGCCCAGAGTAATCGCTAACTCACCTTCATGTTGTTTTTTCTCTTGTTCTAGTGCATTTAGAGAGAACTCCGGAGGTTGAACAGTTATTGAATCAACTTTAGCTTTCTTATTTCTAGCTGCTCGAGGCTCAATTGTAAGCGCTTTAAATTCATTAGTTTGATGGTAACGCTTGCCTCTGCGAGTCCCAATGACAGAAAGCCAGCCTTTCTCCTCAAGTGATAGAAGTTGCTTATAAACATACTTTCGAGCTTCATCACTGCTCGTAAAGGTTGAAGTACTATTTAACAAAGCATCCCTAGCTTCTATAACAGAGAAGTCATCCATCCCTTTTTCAATCAATAGGTTAAACATATCAGGGTTAATTCTGGTTACTTTCTTCATGTGACTCTTGCACGCAATAAAAACTTAGGATTGCTAAGTATACAAAAATCAGTAAAACTTAGACAATCTAAGTTATCTAAAGGTTGAAAAGAAATGTGTAAGTGCAGAAAGACAACCCAATCCCAGCGAGGCTCAAAGCTGCGCGTAAAAAAGCCAAGATCACCCAAAAAGATTTAGGGGTGAAAATCGGCATGGAACCAAGTTCTGCTAGTGGGCGAATGAACCATTATGAGAAAGGTAGACACGTACCAGATATTGGTACACTCGAACGAATGGCTGAAGAGTTAGATGTGCCGCTAAACTACTTTTTCTGTAGGAACGAATTGAGTGCTGAACTGGCGTGTGCCATTGATAAGATGAGTGATGAAGAGAAGGCGGTGTTGCTTAAGAGTCTAAAGAGTGAGAGCTAATACTTAAGCTTTAAGTCCATTTTTGCTCAGTAACATACTCAATGGAATTGCATCCGTAAATCGCGGAGCAAGTATCTTATCTTCTACGGCAATGGCATTCAGGTTGTAAGACGATCCAGAGTCAATTTGATGAAGACGAAGCTCCTCGATAGAACAATTAAAAGGGTTGTCCAAGTAGGGAAACTTAAATGAAAAGGTACGTGACAATATCGCTTTATCTATCGTATCAACGTTCTCACTGAAACTCATAAGTAGTGCGTCTTTCAAGAAGTGCTTTAACGCTCGGCACTCCCCTCTACACATAATAAACAAAGGATATAACACTTCATTTTTTGTAAGCACCGGCGGTTCATCAAAGCCCATTCTCGCACTCAAACCAGCAACAAATTTAGCAAAGTGCTTTTTTTGCTCCAAGTCAAAACTATAAGATACCGTTCCACTCGAATGGCTGTTAGCTTTCAACAGCTTGAAATAGTTAATCTTTCGTCTCCAACTTAATCGTGAGTTCCATTGTGGCTCTGTCGCTATTACATCAGCATATGGCATACCAACCAGCACAAACGAGACTTTTGCTTCTTCACTTATATATTTGAACGTATTAGCAATAGCTTGCCTTTCTTCTGCTGTAGAAAACTCCACAAGCTCTTGAATTTCATTGACAATAATCAGCTCTACAGATTTACGCTGAAGTTGCTTTACTACAGCTTCGCCAAGTGCAATTTCATTCCGTCGTCGAGGGCTTCTTCCACCTAACTTTCCCCCCAAATCAACTAAAAACTGTGTGAGCGTATTCTGTTCATTTATACGGCTCGGCACTCTAGTGCTAAGAACTGGTTGTTTACTCCAAGTTGAACTCGACGGAAAGCGTGATAGGTAATTATTAATCAAAGCCGTCTTTCCACTTCCGGCCTCTCCAGTTAACAAGAAAGACTCTGGTTCACCGCCAAGAGAGTGGTTAAAACGAAGTTGATCGAAAATAGAGTAGATTTCAGCAATTGCAGGGTATTCAATAAAGCAGGTTTCAAAGGATCTTAGCTGTTCAAACTGCCTAGATGTTAAGTTCAAATTAATACCCCTCAATATCTTCAAAATTATCATCAGATAACTGCTCTGAGACATCGAACACTACAGTGGTTTCTTGTTTAACTGGAGTCGTATTGATTGAGCTTGGCCCCTCTGACCCCACATCATTAAACCTTGCTAGCTTCGAAGTGTTACCCGTTTTAGGCAAGCTAGACCTATTACTTTTTGTACTTCGGAACCTATCAGTTTCTTCCTGAATACGTTTTTTCATGTATAGAAATGTATCCGCAAGCGCCTCATCATCAGCAAGCTGCTTAGTGTTAAGCCTGCGTACTTTTTGTATTCGCTCGTGTTCAAAAAGCGACAGCCCTTTTGTATATCCGCTGTTGTCTACCGCTGGAACTTTTATGTACCTCTTTTCCGACTCTATATAGACATGGATATAGCTGATATCAGCAGGGTCTGTTTTGGTCTTAACAAACAGCTTTTTCCCATTGTTGGACGCACAATATTTACGGTATTCAATAAGTTCTGAGGACTGATAGCGTAGGTTATGAAGCCTGATCCCTGCCACTCCAATGGTTCTGTGTCTAAGCAAACCTAGCTCAACTCTCAACTGCTCCTTCTCAGCACCACTGTAGTAGGAAGGAGTCCATTCCGATTGATTCCACTTGTGGTATGGAATGTCACGTTCTCTTGAATCAGGTGCCATATGGTAATAGTCGACAATCCACTTATGAAGTAACTCAAGAAACACGGAAACTCTAACCACCGCATCCTTTTTAGGATTGTAATCTTGAAGTTGAGTAGGATTGGTGAACGTTTTTCCAGGCAATGCGTTTACTAACCCTTTGTTCATCTGATCAAACAGCTTTTCTATCCCAGACTTTCGCCAAGGCTTAGCTGCTTGACTATATTGGATGTCAAACACTAGAGGCCGTAACGAATCTTCCAAGCTTTGACTCCAAAATTCGGCACCATTATCGACAACTAAACAGTCAATCTTACCGTGGCAAGGCCATTCATTATCAATACATGGATATCTTTGCTTTACCCAACTCTTATCTAATAGCGAGTTCAATAGCGCCTTCCTGACAGAGTCAAAACTAGGCTCTCTAAAGTTGATACTGCACCCTACGATACATTTACTGAAGCGGTCATATAGCATCGTCAGGTAGGGTCGCCCTAAAGGAATATCTAGCTCGTCATCAATCAAAATCACTGGAACTGGAGTATGGTCAATTTCGACAAACTCCATTGGTTTAGTCGCAGCCACCTGTTGACCAACTGACCGAAATTCTCGGTCTGCGTATCGTTTGCCAAACCTTGCAATCGCAACCTCATATGGAGGTAAGTCGTGTATTCGATTGTAAAAAGAGCGCTCTGAAATTGGTTTGATTTTTCCCTCGACAATCCCGCGATTTATTTGAATCACTCGACTCTTATAGTATCGGTATGCTTCTGCGACGCTAAGTCGTTCACGTGTCAGGTATACGTTCTGAATTGCCTCATCAATCAAGGATTGCGAATCTATTTCTTTTTGGCGGTTGCCCTTAAACGAATGTTTCGGAATAAGTGCACATGGGTCTTTACCCGCTTCAAAGTAAGATTTTTTCCAAGTCGCTAAAGTTCGCCAACTCGGAGGAGTGAGCTGTAATTCCGACTCCACGAGACTTAAGATAGGGTTCAAGTTGTTCTCGGTCCATCCGCCATTTAAACGCTTCTCCACGAAAGCGATGATTTTGATACGACGGATAACTTCTTGCTGTACCTTCGGTGATTGAGAATCAATAGTTGAAGAGATTTCAATAGGTTCTTGAATTAGCTCTATTGGAAGCGGCTGAGACTCTCCCTCTGAGGCTTCAAACTCATCAAAGAACCCAAATATGTTATTAGAGTCCGATGACATAGTTAACACCAAACGTAAGTTTCGAGACCAAAGTTAATGCCGTTTAGGTCTGTTTTAACTTGTCCCGAAGAGATCCAAGGTAGAGTAGAGATAAGTGTGTCCTGCTCCGATAAACCGAAATACAAAGACACCTCTTGTAACTTCACCATTTGCTTGCGTTGAATAAACTCCAAAACTAGCTTTTGAAACTCAGTCACGGTTCGCAATCCGGAGTAACAGTGTAGTAGCTTGAAGTTATCTAAAGTTGGTCCCATTCTAATTTGCTTCTCAGTAACCAAAACTAAGCGCCTGTTGAACTCATTCAACGCAACTCTCTGTTTCTCTTCAAATCTATTCCTGAAATCAGGTTTGAGAATCTGACTAGAGTGTTTTATTTCGAAGAGGGTTGACTGCTCGTTGTGATCTGTTACTAATAAATCCGGGGTATATCGGCACTTACGACTATTGAATTGATAGTGGAAGCCAAAAGGTTGAGAGGTAAAACTTTTAATGTTTGCGTTATATCCGAGGTGAAAGCAGAAATCGAACTCCAAAATGGAGAGAGTGCGAACAACAACATCTATAAGCTCATGAACTTATAGATGTTGTGGACGTGAGATGATTTCTTGGTTTGGTCGAACATAGCAAATCACTTTTGTTGTAAACCTACAAAAAAATAGACTATGAAGACTTATGATGCAGAAATGAAGAAAGCCTGCAATTTATGCGAACATATATTGCAGACTTCATAAAGGGTGGGACCCCAGCCACATCCCGGCACACAAGTCACACGCTGCGGCTGCTTCCTTCCGGACCTGACCGAGTTCACGAGCTATTGTTGCGAGAGGACCAAGGCCCCATAATTCTGTTTTGAGAGCGTGTCTCAAATGATGTGAGGATTATTCAGCATCGCCTGTCGGATTGCAAGGGCTAAAGCGACGATTTTCTCCTTTTCACTTCCGTTTGGACAAAACTCGGTCAATTCAGCGCATTAGGTTCAAACTAGACAAGGGGTTGATTCCTTGCGATCACGAGAGGCTTGCTTACTTGAGTACATATCTTGATCTGCGAGGTGCAATGCTTGTTCAAGACTGACACAGCGCTCACGCTTAGCAGAAACACCAACTGAGATCGTTACTTGGCTTAAATCACCAAATAGCTCCTCTTTTACCTCTAGGCAGTTAAGCTCTTCTATTGCCCTCGCAAGCTGCATCTCCGTCGGATACCCGAGCAAAATAAACTCGTCACCTCCAATACGATAGCTCCTGCCCGTCCATATACGATGTATTTTTAGCGACAGCAACTGCAGTACCTTATCTCCGGCTCTGTGTCCGTAGGTATCATTGATTTGCTTAAATTTATTGATATCAAGGTACAAAATAGCAAGATCTTTCGGTACGCCTTGGCGGTATTTCACCTGTAAAGAGCGGCGATTTCTCAAGCCAGTTAAATTGTCGGTGTTCGACTGACGGTACAAATACAAACTGACACCCAGAGCGAACACCAGCACAAAAATAAACACCGCTTGCGTTTGAGTGGCTAAGCGAACTTCGTACTCCAATGCCGTGCGCCAGTCTGGTCTCAAATCGTATTGGGCAACAATCTTTTCCAGATCCAACATAGAAATCGCACGACTAAAATACGGGGCGAGGATTTTGCCACGTTCATTATTCGTTAAACCAACAGACAATTCAGACTGGTAGAACTCACCAATCGCATCATCTTGTTCAATAGGAATCAGTTCACTAAGACGCAGGAAGTGATTGAACATCACTGTGTCCATTGCAATGTAGTCAATCTCTCTGGCAAGTAGCGCATCCAACATCGCCTGCTGTGAATCAAAACGATTGAGTTCCTTTAATGGCAACATTTGCGTCAGCATCTGATCAAAGAAATCATCCTTCACGACACCAATGCGCTCTGATATCAATTGGGACACATGAGAATACACATTTGGCTTGTATCCAAGGCGTTTTACCACCACAGAGGTTGGTTGATAATGGTACTCAGGGAAGTAACTGAACGCACGTCGCTCACGGCTGATGGTCAGCGGCGCAAGCATATCGAACTCCCCTTAAATGAACTGGTTATACATCGATTCCCAGCTCTCGTTTGGTTTGCTGATCACCACGCAATTCAGAGCCAAGATTTCACAACTCTTAAGCACCACATCGGCGGTCATCCCCTCTACGCTTCCATCCGAGCGATAAACCACATAAGGGAAAATAGATTCAAATTTAATCGTAAACGGTTTTTCGAGATCGATAGGCAACTTCTTAATTGATTCACGTAACGCGGTTTGTCTCAGTTTGAATTGGTACAAGGCTACCTTCTCTCGCAGCAATTTCTGAACTTCTTCGCTATGAATAAAGTCAGCGAACTGTGCAAGAACTTCGAGGTGCGCGCCTTTCTGACTCACAATAGAAACGGGTTTGATTGAGATATGGTCGTTCAGCAGTGTCGCATCAAACCCTTCTAATAGCATAGGCTTGAGCTGATTGATGGCATCCACTACGCTATCAACCTTACGAGAACGAAGCAATGACACCGCTTCTTCATGCCCTTGATATGGCACTAGGAGCAACTCTGGATAGTTTTGCTGGATCAGCGCTTCGTAGATGGTGCCTTTAGGCACACCAACAACATTCGCTTCACTCAGTGTCATGCCGCTCAAACCATAAAGATAGGTGTATTCAATATTGGTTGGGCGTGAATAACTGAACTTCTGAGCGCGCTCTTGGGTGAAAGTGATATTCGCAGCGAAATCACTTTCACCGCGGGCAACAGAATCTAAAATCCCATCAAAGCTCGAATAATTAACATATTCAATTGAGACATCAAATTTTTCCGCCACCGCATCAAACAGGACACGAGTAACGACATCATCCGCTTCTGTCGCTACCTTATAATGGGAGACATACTCTGGTTCTGCTTTGAGACTTAGGCTCAATAGAAAGCAAGCAAAAACCAACAGCCTTTGAACTACTTTAACCATGACTAACGTTTCTAAAAGACCCAATAAACCGGGATTAAGATTGAATTTTTATTATTAAATACACAATAAATATGAAAGGCCGAACATATATACCTAAGTGACTTCAAGATGCAGGATTCAGAGCGTTGTCATTGATTCGAGGGCAAGGAAAACAACGCAGTGTAATAGCCAGTTCTTTCCAAGTT
>NZ_JAHGAH010001519.1:0-801 GCF_030248475.1 Vibrio sp. D173a | reverse complement strand
CACCCCCCAAGAACATACGGCCAACCGACACGTCAGTTGCTGCGGCGTATACCACCATTACGATGGAAGGCGGAATCAAGATACCCAAAGTACCCGCGTTACAAATAACACCTGCCGCGAACTCTTTTGAGTAACCATTTTTCACCATACCTGCAATTACGATACTACCGATCGCAACTACGGTCGCTGGAGAAGAACCAGAAAGCGCCGCAAACATCATACACGCTACAACTGATGCCATTGCCAAACCGCCGCGGAACCAACCAACCATTGCGATTGCAAAGCGAATGATTCGTTTCGCCACACCACCGGTCGACATAAAGCTAGAAGCCAAAATGAAGAATGGGATAGCCAGCAAGGTGTAGTGTCCGGCGAAGGCATTAAACAGGGTTTGCGCTACAGAGGCCAATGACGCATCAGAGTGCATCAGCAAAAATAGGATACTGGATAGACCCAGTGAAATAGCAATCGGCACGCCCACCAGCATCAAAGCGATTACCATCAGAAATAGAAATAACATCGCCATGATTAGTCGTCCTTGCTTTTCGATTGTTGATTAGATGGCTTATCGTCTTCCGTTTTCACGGCGTTTTGCGAATCCAAAATCGCGGTCGCGTCTTCGTCACTTCCAGCTTCCACTTGTGCTTTAAGCGCATCCAGATCTTCTTCGGCTTCGTGACCTGCGATCATGCGGTCGATCTTGCCTGTCGCGACTTGATAAGCGATCTGTGCAAAACGAAAGGTTAGAAGAGCCATACCAATCGGTAGTGCCATGTAAGGAATGAATCGAGGCAGCTTTTC
>NZ_JAHGAH010001518.1:0-533 GCF_030248475.1 Vibrio sp. D173a | reverse complement strand
CACGGATCTGACGAATCAGCAAAGCTCGTTGTTTCAGCTGCTTAATCGGCGCGGCTGGCTGCCAGTTAGAATTGTTCATGATATCGAGAATTACTCACTAAAAATGCTGAGGCGAAAGATACCGCTAGTTTAGCAAAAGATCATCTTTATCTTACTGCTGTAACGCGAAGCCATCTCAACACTGAGCTTGATAATTAAAGCCAAAAACAATTAATGAAACCAATAACAAACTGCTCAATATCTGGCCTTTATCGAGAGAGTTATCTTACCTGTAGCACGCAACAAATTCTTGCCGTGACTACAATCACATATTCTAGAAAGTTTATGCCCTCACATGCATTACCGAAGCAAAACCCTAAATACATCAATTTTTGAAAGCACTTCCTCTCTTACACTGAACCTACCACTTAAGGCTTAGGTGCGATGAGCGGTTTCTATCGTTCACTGATTCCTAAATCGGCTTTTTATAATAACAAGCGGAAAACTCCGCATCACACTGGAGGATAACTGTGAAGACAATTACCACAGATATC
>NZ_JAHGAH010001517.1:0-706 GCF_030248475.1 Vibrio sp. D173a | reverse complement strand
GAAGCTAGATAAAGGTGAAGCTGAAGACCAAAAAGCGCTGGCTAAAATGTTCCAGTGTAGTGAAGCATTAGTGAGTGGCGCTTTGAAAGCGGCATCGCTTCCGCTAGAGCTGCTTCAAGCGTATCCAAATGTGAGTGACTTAGGTCGTCCAACCATCGTAAAACTTCACAAGCAATTTGGTTCACTTAATGCAGAACAGCAACAAAACTTGCTGACGAAATGCGATGCGACTGATGGTTTTGTATGGCAGCGTAGTGAAGCGCAAGGTGTCACTCGTCTAACAAAAGACGTGACAGAAACACTAGAGAATTGGATTTCTGAACTTGCACCAGCGCCAGCGAAAAAAGCGACTCCTAAGGTTGAGCTAATTAAAGGCCGTGCTTCATACAGCCGTAAGGGTGCTAACCTAGCATTGAACCATTCCAATTAAAAGCCGCTTGATGCGGCTTTTTCTTTACCTGTGATAAACTGTGTGTAGACCAATCTGGACACAATTTATGACAACTCTCCCTTTCTTAACGCAACTCTCTACTACTGCTATTCATCATAACCATCGCTATGGTGTTGTTCTCACCGGCGATGTGGAGTGGCAATCTCAAGAGATTCAATCTTATCTCAAAAACAAAGCTAACTCTGCTGCCTACGTTCTCGGTGAATTGGAAGTACCCGGCACGCAAACAATCCCTTTCAATAAAGGCCAGCACCT
>NZ_JAHGAH010001516.1:0-704 GCF_030248475.1 Vibrio sp. D173a | reverse complement strand
ATTGGTCACCTTCCACCTAACTTAACGCTAGTGAATGGATCGTATGCTGAGGTAAGTCTAATTGATGGCAAAGGCTTATTAACGCAAGTATTTAAGTAAAGGGCCTGGGTGTTGTTTGAGGCGTAGAAGTTGGTCGCTGAAACAGATCTCACTAGAACAAACAGATTGATTGAGTTAGTCCGATTCGATCCAGTGCGCGTTGAAGCATTGGGCCATGTCGCGAATTTACAGTTACCTCAATGCTATATTGCTGCGGGTTTTTTAAGAAATTTATTCTGGGATTCTCTTCATAACAGTGTCAATCCTACGGCTTTGAATGATATCGACGTTGTTTATTTTGATACTGATGAAGTGGATCCTACTGCATGTTCCAAGTATGAGGCTTGGCTTGAGACGCAAATGCGACAATGTAATTGGCAGGTTCGAAACCAAGCTCTGATGCATCATAGGAACAACGACCAGCCTTATAAAAACACGCTTGATGCCATGAGCTATTGGCCCGAAAGGTATTAGAGTCACGGCAAACAACGATTATGAGTGTGTTTCCGCCTTTGGTTTAGAATCTCTATTCAATGGACACGTCACTCATAACCCGAAAAGACCGCGTTCGTTATTTGATCAACGCGTATACGCGAAGAATTGGCTCGTCTTATGGCCATCGCTCAAAGTGGTTTATGAAAACCCAAAGGAATCGTGAGATGTTT
>NZ_JAHGAH010001515.1:0-897 GCF_030248475.1 Vibrio sp. D173a | reverse complement strand
ATTCACTTTGAGCTTCAAGGATCGATTCACCAGCCAGTAGAAGTTCACCAGCTTGAACAAAGCGGCGACCGTCACTGCGAACATCGGCGCGCATTTGGTGGTTACCACTCCAACCAAGGTGGAAGCCCCACACTTGACCAAGCTGTTCACTGAACCCGTTAGTGCCTACGAACAAGCCCGGGAAGTTTTCATGAGATGTGCGACCACGACGATTTCCCTGCATGAAGCCGCCGTGCTCAAAGCGTTGGCGTTGCGTTTGGAACTCATGACACCAACGGCCATGGAGAGTCATCAACTCGTTAGCGTGGTTTGGCAAAGGCAACGTCGAAGAGAGTTTGCCAAGGAAGTACTTACTGTCACCAAGGTTTTTTACACTAACGCGTTTTTGAACCACATCGGTGTCGAAGTTAAGTTTCAGTTCAACAGTCAGTTCAAGGTTCGCAACCTCATCCACCATAACAAAGGCGACTTGGTTATCTTTAACCTGTGTCGATGTCAGTTTGAATACGGGTGCCCAATCATACCCGTCGCGATGCCCTTCAATGCCAGGCGCGTTAAAGTGACCGCTTCCCAATTCAGGACACAGTGATAGAGGCACATCGACATCTAAACGAGCTTGAGAAATAGGGCGCTCTGTTGAAAGAAGTAGGTCTTCATCTATCTGGGCAATTTTAGCCCCCCAGTGAAGGATCTCTGGCACTCGGTCGGTTTTGATAATCAGGCTGTGATTTTTGCTTTGTAAATGGACAAACTCACTCATTATTTGCTCGCTCTGCTATTTGTTTGCGTGAACATATTTTCTGAAATATATATTGCGCCTATCTATGACTTTTAGAACTTAAATGCCGCTTAAGTGTGATCTTAGGCGGCTTTGAAATTGACTAAATTAGGTCTAGA
>NZ_JAHGAH010001514.1:0-650 GCF_030248475.1 Vibrio sp. D173a | reverse complement strand
AACATCTTCACACTTTACCATACTTCGACTCCTATTCAGATTAATAAGCAGACCTCTTATTTATTTCTTAAAAAGTCTCGGTATTCATCTGGAACACCACAAAAAATAACATCTTTCCGAGGGATTAAGTGGTAATGCACTTTAAGTCCATTAGCAATTAAATAGTTATAGAGGGGTGCTACGTAGAGCTCTCCTTTTTCCCAAGTCTCTGGCTTATCTAGATACGCATAATACGCAATTAGATATTCATTTAGAGAGCGAAAATAATATAAGCCAGTACAGCATAAGTCTGAAATTGGTTTCTTTTCAGCAGTTTTGCCAACAAGGTTTGAGCCTGTACATATTGGTTTTGCGAAAGACCAGTTATCACCAGAACCTTTAAATACCTCGAAATAACCATCACCAAGTTCATCGAGAGAAGGAAATGTGAACCCAGGTCTAAATGTATCGATGTTAAAGATGGTCATGGTATCATCTTCGCAAGTATTAGTTTCTTTTCTCCACGCCTCAATACCAAGCGTAACAGTTTCAGCTTGCCCACGCGTTTCTTTTTCTAAACTCACTATATGGAATTTTTGGATACCCATACTTGATGCTTGTTCTGCCACAAACTCAGGAGTTTTGTATACGTCACGAACGATAAACAGGAA
>NZ_JAHGAH010001513.1:0-692 GCF_030248475.1 Vibrio sp. D173a | reverse complement strand
ATAGGAAGCTATCGCGGACTTGCTCCCATGGTGTGCCATGAGCGACATCTTGATTTGGCTCGCCCTGTTTAGGATCGTAAACCCACTCACAGACAGTGCAGCGCCAGCAGGTGCAGTTGTCAGTATGGGAATGTTGCTGCTCAGTTTGCTCAGACACAGGAGTTTCAGCTTGCTCATATACAGTTGCTTCAGTTTGCGTATCCGGTGCTTCTAATCGGGTTGCTTGATGCTCGACGACTTTAGGTTGGCTGTAGGAATCATCTTGGTTCCAGACCTCAGCCAGCGTTGCACCGTAATCAATACACTGACGCAGTGCATCTGTATCTGGCTTCCAATGAATATGTTGTGGTGGGCTCACCTCAAAGTTTGCCTCGCGTAGGCGACTGTCGATACGTTTGACGGCACCACCTGTCCAGCCAGAAGAGCCGAAGGCTGCGGCTTTTTTGTCAGCAAAACGCAGGCCGTGCATCTCTTCTAGCAAGGCTGCGATTTGCGGCATCATCACGTTATTCATGGTTGAAGAGCCGAGAAGCACGCCTTTAGAGCGGAAGATATTGGCGAGAATATCGTTCTTATCATGCTTCGAAATATTGAATACTTTAATCGCAGTGTCAGGGTTACCTTGACGAATACCCTTGGCGATCGCATCGGCCATCATTCGAGTGTTGTTCGACATGGTGTCGTAGACGATA
>NZ_JAHGAH010001512.1:0-722 GCF_030248475.1 Vibrio sp. D173a | reverse complement strand
AAGGTGCATTACTCTTTAATGTAGGCCGAGGCAGTACACTCGATGAAGCAGGCCTTCTGTTAGCACTTAAAAACCGCTGGATCGAACACGCCTTCCTAGATGTATTTGAAAGCGAGCCTCTAGCATAAGAGCACCCTTTCTGGGGGCTGCCTCAAATCACTATCACGCCCCATATTGCGGCTCTGAGTGAACCGCGACAGGTTGTCAAGATATTTGCTAACAACTACCAGTCTTGGCGCGATGGCTTTCAGCTCAAATACCAAATCGATTTCGACAAAGGGTACTAGCCCGCTCTACCCTAGCTATTCGGACTGTGGCGCTGCGATTGGGTACTCTTCAAACATTTGTTTCACCTGATCTTGGACGAATTCATTTCTGTCTTCGGAGTCCATGGTTTCAGTGAGTTGTCTTTGCGACACCGAACGCCAAACAACATCATTGGTTTTGGTGTCGATCAGATTAACGCTCAGCTTGCCGTATTTTTTCTCTTTAACGCGAGTCGGTGTGCTGACACCGGCTCCGTAAACACTATTGATGCTGCCGCTACCGAAACCAAAGCTGAAGGTCGGCCCATCGGCCAATAGCTCTGAAGCTTCTAAAATCTCGTAGTAGACGGTTAGCTGCCCATCAGATTTAGCCAAACGCATACCTCTCACCGCCATCTCTTTGTCGACTGCCTTTTTGATTCTCGCACCGTCTAAGGTGACTGGGGTGTCCGGATC
>NZ_JAHGAH010001511.1:0-813 GCF_030248475.1 Vibrio sp. D173a | reverse complement strand
TGCCACTGCCATCATTCCCCACAATTCATGCAGCGCGATGCCTGGCATGATCGCACTCAATGGTTCTTTGCGGTAGGTATTGATTTCACGCTGCAGAGCGAAGGTTTGGATTTTCGAGTTCAGTCCTAGCATCATCGCCGTGATCTGCTGAGGCTGAAAATCGTAAGTTCTTAGGGTATCGGCATCTGGGGTATGGCCGAGGTTAGCGCCTGACTCCCAACCGACATGAATGGCTTCGATTGCTTCCAGTGAGACGTGTACGGTTTTATCCACTGGGGTTCCAGTTGGTGCAATGATACCGACGATAGTGAATGGCAGGTTATCGTGACGGCTGAACGCCACATCACTAATACCGTGCGCTAGGATGATTTGATCACCAATCTTGTAGTCGAGTTGTTTTGCCACATCTGCACCGATCACCACATCAAACAGCTCATCAAACTCACGCCCTTGCTGTAGGGTTAGTGGTTGCTTACTTCCATAGCGATAGTGCTCAAAATAACTGTGGTTGGTTCCCATCACACGGAAGCCTTTGTGTGAGTCACCGAGTGAGATTGGGATCGCCCATTTTACCGCTTTGTGCTGGCTGAATTCTTCATAACTCTTCCAGTCGATATTGTTGGTCGCATTGCCGATTCGAAATACTGAATAGAGCAGCAGGTTTACTTGGCCAGAACGACCACCAACAATCAGGTCGGTGCCTGAAATGGTATTGGCGAAGCTGCTTTTTGCTTCGGTACGCACGCGCTCTACACCAAGGAGCAAGATCACGGAAACGGCCACAGTTAGGATGGTGAGAATCGCGGTGGCCTT
>NZ_JAHGAH010001510.1:0-670 GCF_030248475.1 Vibrio sp. D173a | reverse complement strand
TTGAAGATTTCTCACCTGTGGTGGAAGTCCCAGAAGATGGTGGGGCACCAATTGTCACCCCAAACTCTCGTCCAACTCACAATCAAGAAAATGATAGCCTAGACCCGATTGTCATGACTAAAGCTGACACTTGGGAGGAGATCGATGTATCTCAATACTTCAGCGATGCTGAAGATGATGTTTTGACTTATGAAATCTATGAACTGAATAATAAATTGAATGGTTTAACCATCAATAAAACAACAGGGTTCATCAGTGGCTCGCCTACTGCTGTCGGAACGTTTAACTACCAAATTTTCGCGAAAGATGCACTAGGCTCACGTTCATACCCGCTCAACTTAACTGTGAAGAAAAAGCTCGTCTTCAATCAGAAGTAAGTGACTGGTACCTACAAGAAGGTGAGGCCTTCTCTCAAGATATCGATATTAGCAACCTATTCAAGGATGCTGATGGCTACATTCGCAGCACTACTGTTGGGTTAGGTGGCGTTGTACCTGGACTATCAACTGACACTGACTTAGACAACCTAATCATCACGATTTCGGGTACACCTGAAATGCAATGGTCTGCAGGAGGTAAATTAACGATCTCGGTTACGGACAACGATGGTGCAACGTCTGAAGAAGCTCTGCTATTAATGCCAGAAGTTCTAGAAGGTACACCCGTAGAG
>NZ_JAHGAH010000151.1:0-4769 GCF_030248475.1 Vibrio sp. D173a | reverse complement strand
AGTAGGGAAAATTAAAGATACTCTGGGTATCCCATCATCAACACTATCACATCATTTGATCGTACTGAGTCAGACAGGGGTTTTGAAGCAGCACAAAAAGGGTCGAGAAATTTACTGCTCAGTGAGTCAAAAGTGCTTAAGAGATGCGATCATGGTTTTTGATAAAGAGTGTTGCTTGAATCTATAAAGGTCCCCTCCCTCTTGTCTCGTAGGGTAAGGCTGTGACTAGATATGTCACAACCTATCTAACTTGAGTCAGATTTGCTTGTCTAATGACAAGGAGAATTATAGATAACAATGAGCGGGGCACTTTCGAGCTGAAAGCTCTTAGGATAAAGGTTAAACCAGAGAAGCTCTTGGAGAAAACCGATTCAGAATGATGCGTCAACAGCGCTCTTCTATGTTAGTAAAAAGTAACTTAATACCTCAAATTTCACTGAGGTCAAGGGATATGTAGTGGTTGGGACAGAGCTTGAATCACCCCGAACACTTAGTCCATTTTCAAGATGTTACTCAATACTGCAACCTAAGCCTTAATAAACTTCCCTGTGAGGCTAACATTCAGCAGAATTGAGCCCACGTCTAGTTCAAGACAGAATGGTGAACAAGAAAGCGTAGCTGAATCGATCAACCACGCAATTTGTCGCTAAACCTGACTCGATTTAACTATCTGAAAGTGCATTCAAAGCGGATACGCCTACAGGCTCTTTCTTCTGCATAGCAACCACAGCAGTGTGTGTGCTGTATTGTTGGATCACTTTGTCGATCAACGGTTGCTGGCTTGCCGCTCGTTCTTTAAGAAGTTCAGCTTGAATACCATCTTGTACTAATGAATTGTTGACGATCCAACCCCAAGGATTAATGTTCGCACGTTGCAAATCTTGCTGAAGATCGTACGCCTCTTGAACTGGAGTTGGTTCTGCTAGCGTCGTGATGATCACCTTGGTTAGATTTGGATTTTGTAGCATAACCAAGGGAGTTTCCACGTTTTGGTTCTGGCGTGTCATCTCTTTGTGGTATGCACCTGTTGCATCAAGCAATAACAGGGTATGACCCGTTGGCGCGGTATCCATAATGACGAATTTTTTATCGGCTTGTTTGATCACCTCTGAGAATGCTTGAAAAACCGCAATTTCTTCAGTGCATGGAGAACGCAAGTCTTCCTCGAGCAATTTACGACCATCTTCATCCAGTGATGCACCTTTTTCGTTTAGAATCGTGTCGCGATAGCGAGCAGTCTCGGAGGCAGGATCAATTTTGCTTACCGTAAACTTCGTCTCGTCACTGTTCAGGGTATATTGCAAATGCGCTGCAGGATCGGATGTCGTGAGGTGAACGTCAAAGCCTTTTTCTGCTAACTTAGCGGCAATCGCTGCAGCCATGGTAGTCTTGCCTACGCCGCCTTTGCCCATTAACATCACAAGCCCATGTTTTTGCTCCGCCAATTTTTCAATCATCACCGATAACGAATCATATTGACCAACGTTAATGGTCGTAGTATCGATGGTATTAGTTGCCTTGCGCTGAGTATCAATAAGAGCTCGTAGACTATCTAATCCCAGTACATTACTTGATAGTAGCGGCACTTGAGCAAGTGGTAGCTTTGCCAATGACTCAGGTAGCTCCTGAATCACTTTTTGTTCACGCTCAATGATGGCGTGTGCTAGGTCATCATCACCGCTTTGTTCTGCAGGGAACAAGCCATTTAGTACTAAATGTTGTCCCTTCAAACCGATGTCCGAAAGTTCAAGGTGAGTTTTCGCTGCTTCTTTTATGGTTGCCGATTGAGCTCGAGCCACCAAAATCAAGCGTGTTTTGTTTTCGTTTGATAGAACGTCAATCGCGTTCGCGTATTTAATTCGTTGCTTTTCAAGGCCAGCTAGCGGGCCCAAGCAGGATGCATCCCCTTGCCCATGCTCAAGAAATTCGTTCCATGCGCCTGGCAATTGCAACAGTCGAATCGTATGACCAGTTGGCGCGGTATCAAATACGATATGGTCGAAGTCAACCGATAGATATTCATCCGTCAATAGTCCTGTAAATTCATCAAATGCTGCGACTTCAGTTGTACATGCACCAGACAGTTGCTCTTCGATGCTTTTAACCACGAGCTCTGGAAGTTTACCTCGAATCGGCCCGACAATACGCTCACGGTACTTTTGTGCGGCGGCTTGCGGATCAATCTCCATTCCAAACAAGTTTTCAACATGGTTTATTACGGTGATGGTTTCACCAATTTTGGTGTCGAACACTTGACCAACGTTTGATGCTGGGTCTGTGCTGACGATCAGGACTCGTTTACCTGATTCAGCGAGGGCAAGGGCAGAAGCACATGCGTGAGATGTTTTACCCACGCCACCTTTACCAGTAAAGAATAGGTAACGTGGTACATCAGTTAAGTAATTGATCATGTCTATACCTTAGCAGCATCCGCTTGATGCGCAGCAACTGGTGATTTTAGTGATTTTTGGTTCTTGAATTGAAATTTGAGCCCAAGCCAAAAGTTCTTCACGCGTTGGGTATCGATGCGTAAGCGCGACATTGCCGTCAATTAATGTAATTGGTAGTCCTTCCTCTCCCACAATCTCAAGGAAAGCAGCGACGGCTTCGCTTTCTACAAATGCCATTGGCTCTTGAGCAAGGTTGAAACGTTGAATGTCGGCTTTGTTGTCTTGTAAGAAGCTAAAGTCAGCAGAAAAGTTGACAAGATTCTGATCTAGGTCCGTGCCGCAGACACCGCTAGAACAACACATGGATGGGTCGTAGATTCTAATTTCTTTCATAATGCACACCTTCAAAAAGTTAATCGTCGATTAACGATATTATCAATTATCTTTGTCCGCAATAATTTTATTTCTAACTTTAGCAATAATTGATCTGAGTCATCAGACGCAAGCATATGTGAATAAGGCGGCTTTGTTGAGTAATTCAATTTAGAGATAGAATCGCCCATTTTGTGCGTTTCTTAGTCAACACGATACGTTTAAGGCATGCCTAACCCAGTAAGCTTGTTCAACGCTTTTATCATCGCGTAAGTTTCACCCACCTGAGCATTGTAGTCTCTTAAGCTCAGTTGCTCTCCCAGCGGCTGCTTAACTCGATACATCGCGGTTTCTGAGAGTGAACATTTGTGGTATCCATCCCGCTTTTTCCATTACTTATTTAGGCCGTATAACTTCTGACAACCCACGGCAAGGCTTCTAAGGTAACCCCGCACCCAGAAGGTTGCCCCTTCTCTTAGGGGAATAAGCGTAATGGCTCCCTTAACCTTAATAGCAGCGTGACACGCTCTCGTGTCATAAGCTCTAAGGCTGATACAAGTGTAATGCGGACAACTTAACGGTACATGGGCTAACCTAAATATCGAGTCGATAAATCTTTGCAGCGCACTCAGTGGCATAGAAAAAACTTGTTTCACCATGAGTGCTGTCGTGATGGCTAAATCACTGAGCGACTTGGCCTCCCGCGCTTATTCTTTTTGCTTTACGCCCACCCGCTTATCGCCTCTTCATCAATCCAAAAGGTCAAAGAGTCACGGTTAATGAGTGATTGGTTGTATTGCTTCCAGTTGGTTGTTTTGTAATGTAGTTTAGGCATGGGGCTACGAGAGATAGTGGCCGTAACGGATCAGATCGTAGATTCTGGATTTAATTCCATTGAATTACGCAACAAAGCCCCAAAAAATCGGGGGTATATCGGCACTTTCGATTATTGAATTGAAAGTGGAAGCCAAAAGGTTGGAAGGTAAAGCTTTTGATGTCTGCGTTAAATTCGAGGTGAACAGAAATCAAACTCTAAATGGACAGAGTGCGAACAAGTGCATCATTCTTCAAGCTCATGAACTTACAGATGTTGTGTACGTGAGATAACTTCTTGGTTTGGTCAAACATAGCCAGGTCACTTTTGCTGTAAACCTACAACAAAAAATAGACTTTGAAGACTTATGGTGCAAATATGACGACTTATGATGCATAAATGAAGAAAGCCTGCAATTTATGCGAACATATATTGCAGGCTTCACAAAGTGATGCTTGCGATATAACTTAGCATAGCCCGAACGGGCTTTCAAATAGTTACAAAACTATTTGCAGCATAAGTTCGCACAAGATTGCATCAAAAGTCTGCATATTTGGCCTAATACTGAAAGTCAATGTTGTAAAATTACCACACTTCTATCAGTCTCTTGAGTGACTTAGTGGGCGTGAACGTAGCAAACTTTTGGACAATTATTGGTTTCGGAAAATCGAACATTAGCAATTCATGAATAACTTGAGGTATGGCAAAGCTAATGGTGGCGCTAATTATTAATGGTGCAGAGAGTACCCAATCAGAAGCTGTCCTTCTGACTTTCACTTCTTATCCATCCACCGTCTTTATAAGTGGGCTTATCAAAACAGTTCTCCAAAATAAGATCTAATTTCTTAGAAGCTAACTCAACACCATACAGCTCACGAAGGGATTCAAATGCTTGGTCTTCTGGTGTCGTTGCGATTTCATCTGTTTGGTTTTGAGAGTGCCACAAGTCAAAAGGCTTTTTTACAAGATCGATGTCTTGCTGTAATTCCTGAGCAGTCTTCCAGATGTCAGTGATAGCCTCACCCTTTGTATTAACCATAATTTCAACCTAAGAATTATTTAATGCGAGAGTATAAATTGAGAAAGTACCACAGGCAATTCTAGATAAATGGGCAAATCTGAGCTAGGTAGCACTTTTGAGCAAAATGCCACGAGTAAAACCTCATATCTACGAAGCTTCTGTCGGATAGGCG
>NZ_JAHGAH010001509.1:0-673 GCF_030248475.1 Vibrio sp. D173a | reverse complement strand
CCGATGAACTCTCTGACTGCGGTCAGGTTTTAGATATTGAGTTTTCGAATCGCGAGTTAGATTGGCCAGGTGTCATATTAGAAAAAGGAAGCTCGCCACACTTTTATCCTAAAAATGTATATACCCCCTATTTCTATTTTGCACTCGCACTAGAACAGGATTTGAACTGGACAGCTGAAACTAATGGTAGCCTAGTTTCGTTAAAAACCACGCCGGGGGACGTTTGGATCAACCCTCCAAAGACGCCCTTTTCTCATGACATTTCCGAGCCCTGCTACTTTGTAATTTTAGCCATTGAGGAAGAGGCGTTTCTCTCCAGTTGCCCACTAAGCCTAGAAGGCAAAGATCTGCAATTTCTCAACAATTACAATGTGCCTGATGAAACCATCAAAGAGATCATCAAGTTGTTTATTCTTGAGGTTCAGGCAAAAGGAAGAAATGGTCACCTCTATCTGCAAAACCTGCTTTCGTTACTATCCACCCACTACATTCAAAACTATTCAAACTACGTTGACCAAAAGAACATTCAGGTCGATTCATCAAAGTTTGAACAGAGGCATGTAGACAAAGTTGATCAGTATATTGAAGACAACATCGGCACCACTATTTCTGTCGATGATTTAGCAGAGTTATTGAACTGCAGTAAGTTCTATTTTCTGAGAGAGTTTAAAAA
>NZ_JAHGAH010001508.1:0-898 GCF_030248475.1 Vibrio sp. D173a | reverse complement strand
ATGAATAGCTCGCTAATATGACTTTGCTCTCACTAACATCACAGCTGAGTCTTTCTTGACTGGCTTAAAGACTCAACCACCCAATTTCACCGTCATACTCTTTCTTCAATTTCCTCTCCAATCTCGTTTACACACCCATATTCTGTGAAGTTTTCTTATCAGATTTTTTTGTTGTAGATAAACCTTTTCAATAAATACCCAATCAAAATCGACTTTAATAAAAGTGAAATATTCGATTTATAACCTCCCCTTCGACAACTTAATAAGTCTAGTCATATTTTACTGAGCTTGAATAATCACAATGTGTTACTTGAACACTAGAACGTCACACTTATTCAAACACCGATATTATTCTGAATAATAATGGATTAACTGGAGATATACCGTGAAATTGATTAAAACTACACTATTGTCGTCTCTATTTGTTGCGGCAACATTTAATGTTTCTGCCAATACGACGATTAATGGTGCAGGTGCAACTTTTCCTCATCCAATCTACGCGAAGTGGGCTGAGCAGTACCAGCAAGCTACTGGTGTGCAAATCAACTACCAAGCGATTGGTTCAGGTGGTGGCATTCGTCAAATCACAGCTAAAACCGTTGATTTCGGCGCAACAGATGCACCGTTAACAATTGAAGAGCTCAACAAAGAAGAGATGATTCAATTCCCAATGGTAATGGGTGCAATCGTACCGGTTGTAAACATTCCTGGCATCGAAGCAGGTGAAATGAAACTAACAGGTGAAATCCTAGCGGATATCTACCTTGGCAAAATTAAAAATTGGAACAATGAAGCAATCGTCGCACTGTGTAAGCTTTTAAGTAAACATCCTCATATTTCAGGCTTCTCCATAATCGCTCTATGAAAACATTGTCGACCCAGCGTCCTTTCCCATCCA
>NZ_JAHGAH010001507.1:0-725 GCF_030248475.1 Vibrio sp. D173a | reverse complement strand
TTCGCACTTTCAGTGTAACGCTCGCCTACGTGATAAACACCTAGGTTTACATCTGTGCCATTATTGAACGCGTATGTTGACCAGATGCTTGCTGTGAACTCTGGAACGTCTGCAGGTGTCTTACCTTCTAGTGCAGGGTCGTTTTTGTACTCAGCATCAAGGAACATAGTAGAAGCGCTTAGTGATAATGCTTCAGTTACGAAACCAGTCGCTGCAAGCTCCGCACCTGTATGAACTTGTTCACCAACTTGGGTAGTAATCTGATCGATATTTCCAATTGGCAAATCCAGGGCTTCAGTAACTTGCATGTTTGACTGTGTAATCTGGAATAGTGCACCAGAAACAAACAAACGCTCATCAAACAGTTCCCACTTAGTACCTACTTCGTATAGGGTACCTTTCTTAGCGTCTTGCTCTTTCCAAAGTTAACATCTTTTTCTTCAGAAATGTCCGCTACTGGCTCAAAGCTCTCTGAGTAAACTGCATAAATAGAACCATTCTGCGCTGGGGAATAGATCAGGCCAGCTTTAGGGAGGATATTGTTGTAACTTTTCTCTACACCCTTACTGCTCTTAGTTTTGTCGTAAGCAAAACGCACACCTGCCAGTACTTGCCACTGTTCATTCAGAGTTACTAAATCCTAAACATACAAGCCGTAGTGCTGACTTTCTGAATGAGATAATCCTGACGTATCCATGTTGTAGTGAATATCTGATGGCATATCA
>NZ_JAHGAH010001506.1:0-738 GCF_030248475.1 Vibrio sp. D173a | reverse complement strand
GGTCTCGCGTTTTTTCACTAATACGCGCGCTGCCGTTAATCGCATAAGAAACCGTAGCGATTGATACATTGGCTTTTTTAGCTACATCTTTAATTGTCACAGTCATATTATTCTCTGGCCTTATTGATAATCGCTTGTCATAGAACCTATTTGTTGAAACGATTCTATCAAGAAAGCAATGTTAGCAACAATTTTTGCGAAAATAGTGTTTAAATACGGGAGGTGAACCCGGTAACCGAGTTCACCTCTGAGTTTACAATGTTACTTCTAACAAGTTTTCTGAATTATTTAAGCTTTTATTCAGCCACTTATGACAAATAACAGCTCCGCCAGTACGGTAACGATTCTGTTGAAGTGTAAACGGAACATCTACACCATTCAGTTTAATCGTTTTAGGTGTAAAGCCACTCTCTGATGGTGAAATCACCACTTTCACCTCATAGTCCATAGACACTTCGCCTAAACGAGGAGAAATCACGGGATCAAGCACAAAGTCATTTTTGTCAAAGCGCAAGCCGAACACGTTACTGATCAACTGATTTAGGTAAATACCAGGGCCACTAGAGTAGATGCGCCATCCGCCTTTCACAGCAACTTCACCTGACTTCACTTTGTTGAAGTTTTCGTACGCCGTTACACGGTCGTTGAATTTGGCATCTGAACTAGAGAAATAAGCATTCGATTGGCGAAGCTCTGCATTTGGCACGCTATCTTTAATTCCAACAGGCGTGATCTTAT
>NZ_JAHGAH010001505.1:0-725 GCF_030248475.1 Vibrio sp. D173a | reverse complement strand
GTCACCGGTAGACGACCAATGAATTCTGGAATTAGACCGTACTGCACTAGATCTTCAGGTTCAACTTGAGTGAATAGCTCACCGATTGTTTTGGTTTCATCTTTTGAACGCACTTCTGCGCCAAAGCCGATACCAGAACCTGTTTCTACACGTTGTTCAATCACTTTATCTAGGCCTGCAAATGCACCGCCACAGATAAATAGGATCTTAGATGTATCCACTTGCAAGAACTCTTGCTGTGGATGCTTACGACCACCTTGAGGCGGTACTGAAGCGACTGTGCCTTCTACAAGTTTTAGAAGTGCTTGCTGTACACCTTCACCAGACACGTCACGCGTGATTGATGGGTTTTCAGCTTTACGAGAAATCTTGTCGATCTCATCGATATAAACAATGCCGCGTTCCGCTTTCGCTACGTCGTAATCACATTTCTGTAGCAGTTTTTGAATGATGTTTTCTACATCTTCACCCACGTAACCCGCTTCGGTTAGTGTGGTTGCATCTGCCATAGTAAATGGAACGTCTAGGAAACGAGCCAATGTTTCAGCAAGTAGTGTTTTACCACTGCCAGTAGGGCCGATAAGAAGAATGTTACTCTTACCTAGCTCTCCGCCTTCAGCTGTTGTATCACCATTACGTAAACGCTTGTAGTGGTTATATACTGCAACTGCTAGCACTTTCTTCGCGTACTCTTGACCGATTACATAGTCATCAAGGTGCTCTCG
>NZ_JAHGAH010001504.1:0-566 GCF_030248475.1 Vibrio sp. D173a | reverse complement strand
CTTGCGGGTTGCTGGATTGCTTTACTGCAGCACCGGCTTCGGCGGAAAGTTCATCGAGGGTTTTAGCAACCACGTGCAAAAGAAGCAGATTGTAGTTACCGAATACATTGACTAGGGTACTTGGCACATATCCGATCATATTCGCGATTTTCCGTAGGCTCAACTCATGATATGAGTGCTCCTCCAAAAATTGTGTAACAGTGTCTAATGTGAGCTGAACTAATTGCTCGCGCGTGTGATCGTTTCTTCTGGCCATGATGTATTTCTATTAATGAACAACGTTCAATATTTTAGTCCCCCCCTCTAGTAGGCGTCAATTGCTTTACTCAATAGGGGCTAAATTAATCTCAGCAATATTATGATACATGTGTAGCCGCTGTGAATATTTCATTGTTCATTGTTAACGAGTATGATTAAAGAGTCGAAAGATAACGAAACCTATAAAGGATAAGAATGAAACGATTTTTCTCACTAATCGCGATTCTGATGGTATCAGTCGCGGTGACACCAATCGCAGAGGCGAAAAAGTTTGGTGGTGGTAAGTCATTTGGTAAGAGTTTCAAAAC
>NZ_JAHGAH010001503.1:0-918 GCF_030248475.1 Vibrio sp. D173a | reverse complement strand
ACTATGGCGTAATTTTCCGTAAGTCAGAACTAGAAGGCTCCGAGCTTAAGTACACGCTTGATCACAGCTCTTACTTCTACTTTTTGAAGCCTGATGGCACCTTGATTACTAAGGTTCCGCATACACTTACGCCAGCACCGATTGTTGATGCAATCAAAAAGCTATAGCGCCTAGTTATAACCGTTAACACGATTCAAATAGATTGTTTAGGGAACCAAGAATTAATGAAACTAAAAGCCCTCGCATTAGCAGGTATGCTGTTCTCTGGTGTTACTCAAGCAAGTGACGTGATGATTCATGACGCCTACGCACGCGCAATGCCCCCCTCCGCTGTGAATAGCGCTGTTTTTACCACTCTGATGAATCACAGCGATGCAACTCGTTCGCTTATCTCTGCCTCGACACCGGCTGCGGGAAAGGTAGAACTTCATGATGTCATCATGGAAGGTGAGGTGATGAAAATGCGTCAGGTGGAAAATATTCTAATCCCAGCGCACGGCAGCACAGTACTCAAACCGGGTAGCTTACACATCATGTTATTTGATTTAGCTGCTCGCCTTGAGGAAGGGCAAAGCATCACTCTAACCCTCAATTACGCGAACGGCGACGCCCAAACTGTCGAAGTTCCTGTCAAAAAAGTGATGAATGGCATGAAGAAAATGGACCATTCTCATCATTAAGTTAGAGTTTCCATTCAGTTTCGCATAATAATTGACCATGACAGCTTCTCGTTGTCATGGCTTTTTGTTAAAGTCGCCAAGCAATTTAGAGTCGAGTGGTATGACATTACGTTATACTCACTACTGTCAATAACTCACCAAGGAGAACGTCCATGATTGTAATCAACCCACTAGCGCCCGTAGTAAAAGAAGCGTACTCCTCGTAAGGCAACAACCACTTACTTTCACTTACGACCAA
>NZ_JAHGAH010001502.1:0-646 GCF_030248475.1 Vibrio sp. D173a | reverse complement strand
TATAGAGTGCTGGAACTATTCCTAGGGCTAGAACAGTACAGAGAAATTGGCCTGAGAGTTTTTTTATGCTTGCTATCATTACATTCCCCAAAGAATCAGCGCAATACTATAGATTTAGTGGGGTTATTAATGTGATCTTGACCCAGAACTGATGAGGTAAATCTCCCAGTTGAGAGGTATGTGTGCAATTTGTTGCTTTTATATGCAAATCACAAATCATCTTACATTCACCGTGACGATAACCTGTGATTTGCTGTTTAAAACATCTATAAATGTTAACTTAAGCCTGTGATTTCACCATCTTCATTGATGTCTAAAGACATAAATGCTGGCTTATCTGGTAGGCCGGGCATGGTCATCACATTGCCACATAAGGCGTAAACAAAGCCTGCTCCTGCACAGAGTTTTAGCTCTCTTACTGGTACATCAAATTGGGTAGGTGCTCCTTTAATGTGCGCCTCTGTCGAGATAGAGAGTGGAGTTTTAGCCAAACATACCGATAGGTTGTCGAAGCCGTGCTTTTTGAACTCGGCCAATTGAGCCTTGGCTTTTTCAGATAGTGTTATGCTCGCTGCGCCATAACCCACTTCGGCCACCGCCATCAGTTTCTCTTCAAGTGACTGATCTTGAGTATAAAGTGGCTTAA
>NZ_JAHGAH010001501.1:0-736 GCF_030248475.1 Vibrio sp. D173a | reverse complement strand
CAAAAATGCTGGTCACCTGCGATCGCCTCATTGCGACCATTGACGGCGGCCACCTTGAACATGTTGCGACTAAAATGGCGCGCGAGATGCTGATCGCCAGCGAAAAGTCTCTCCAGGTCGAGCGCTTCAACCTTGGTGCTCGTCTAGGCCAATGCTGTGGCGGAATCGCTACTCTGACTTCGAACCAATTGGTACTCAGCAGAACCATCTGGTGTTGTTTGGAGCAGGTCACGTGGCCAAAGCTCTATTACACATTGTTGCTACCCTGCCTTTCCGCGTAACCTGGATTGATGAACGCGAAGAAGTGTTCCCAGAAACCTTACCTCAAGGCGTTAAAAAGCTTGTCACTGACGACCCAGTCGGTGAAGTGAAACAGATGCCACCAAACAGTTACTACTTAGTGATGACGCACAACCACCAGCTCGATTTCGACCTAGCTAAAGCCATTATTGACCGTGAAGACAGCCGTTACTTCGGCATGATCGGCTCGCTGACTAAGCGCAAGAAGTTCGATTTCCGCTTGGAACAGCGCGGCTATAGCCAAGAGCAGATTAACACCATGATTTGCCCGATTGGTATCAGCGCTGTGAATGGAAAACATCCTGCAGAAATCGCGGTATCGGTTGCTGGTGAACTAATCGCACACTATCAGGGACAAGCGCTTGAACAGAAGCGCCCTACCCAACATTATCAAACTGAGGATCGTAGCGATCCCAAGCAAACAAGCCATGTAGAC
>NZ_JAHGAH010001500.1:0-636 GCF_030248475.1 Vibrio sp. D173a | reverse complement strand
GAACTCTTTACGTCTTCGCCAACAAGTTTACGGATGGCTCCTAGCTGGGCCATTTGTACTGACTTTGGTGGTGTTCTTTCTTTATGCATTGGTTCGAACGGTTTACTTCAGTTTTACTGAATACGATCTGTTTAGTGATGCGGTATGGGTTGGTCTAGCGAACTTCAAAGCATTGCTTACCGACGACTTATTTTTACTGTCATTGGCAAACACGATTTGGTTCTCCCTTATCGTTACTTGTGTTCAAACGGTATTAGCACTGGGTTTAGCGATTCTTGTTAACTCTAAGATTCGTGCGAAAAGCTTCTTTAGAACAGCCTTTTATCTACCAAGCATTCTTTCCATTGCTGCGGTAACGCTGATCTTCATTTGGTTCTACCAAAAGAACGGTTACCTAAATGTCTTTGTTACAGATGTTGTGAATCACTACCCACACATCAGTTGTTTCGTGCTTGTAGCGGTGGCAACTCAATTTGTTTTAGTGACGAAAGACCGTATCAAGGGACTGCCTGTAGGCTGGCTCGATCCAGCGTGGGCCATTCTCTCTGTGATTGTGGCGGGTATCGCTACCTTTATCGCTAGTGCAGTGGGTTGGATTGAAGTGACCAAAGATGTGGTAGAGGTTAACTGGCTGAA
>NZ_JAHGAH010000150.1:0-21635 GCF_030248475.1 Vibrio sp. D173a | reverse complement strand
ACTGATCGGAGTTAACCGTGAAAGGTGCCTTTTGTTTGTGTTTTGCAAGAACAATCAGGGCATGCATTGTCGCTTTACCATGAAACCGATAAGCTGTTTGGCATCTTGCCAAAATAGCAGTATTAGGAAACGCATCATGGATCTCGATATCTACCAAGTGGACTCTTTCACCACCGAACCTTTCAAAGGAAACCCTGCAGGAGTCTGCCTTTCACAAGAACCGTTACCAGAAGCATTGATGTTCTCTATCGCTGAAGAAATGGCGGTATCAGAAACCGCTTTTCTCTGTTTGAAAGACATGCGACTGCGTTGGTTCACACCTAAAGTAGAAGTGGCGCTATGTGGTCATGGCACATTAGCCACAGCGCAAATCTTAAAAGAACAAGGATTAGCGAAGGTTGGCGATACCATTGCCTTCCAAACTCTCTCTGGTGAGCTTCATGCAAAAGTAAACGAGTCGACAATTGAGCTCGATTTTCCTTCGACTCAGCTTGAAATGGATGTTGAACAAGACGCTACATTGCTAGCGGCGCTTGGATTAAAAGCGGAGCAAGTGGTTTCTTACGCTCAGTTTGACAGCAAAGGCTTTATTGAAGTCGACAGTGAACAAACCTTGTTGGAACTCGAGCCTAACTTTGATGCATTAAAGAACATTCAAGGGCGCGGCGTGGTGGTCACTGCTCAATCGAACTCCCCAGACCTCGACTTTATCTCGCGCTATTTCGCTCCTTGGGTAGGCGTGAACGAAGATCCTGTTACAGGCTCAGCGCATTGCGCACTGACTCAGTTTTGGGCGCAGAAGCTCGGTCAAAATCAGTTTAGAGCTTATCAAGCCTCAGCGCGTGGCGGCCACTTACAAACCGAGTTGTTAGAAAACGGACGCATTAAACTGATTGGCTCCGCAAAGACGGTAATCAGCGGCAAACTCAAGGTATAACGCGATGAAACAATCCATTATCCATATTGCTTTGGTCGTAAAAGACTACGATGAAGCGATTGATTTCTATGTGAATAAGCTGAAGTTTGAGCTGATGGAAGATACTTACCAACCAGAGCAAGACAAGCGTTGGGTTGTGGTTTCTCCACCGGGTTCTAATGGTGTGACATTATTGCTAGCCAAAGCGTCTAAGCCAGAGCAGCATGACTTCATCGGTAATCAAACCGGTGGACGTGTGTTCCTATTTTTGAATACCGATGACTTCTGGCGTGACTACAATCGAATGGTAGAGCAGGGTATTAAGTTTGTTCGCCCGCCAGCGGAGCAAGACTACGGCACAGTCGCCGTATTTGAAGATCTCTATGGCAACCTGTGGGATTTGCTAGAAATGAGTCCAAGCCACCCAATGACTGCGCGTTCATAGATTCATACTAATTGATATTAACAGCGTCTTTCGGGGCGCTTTTTTTGTTTCATGTGTCCACCTTTCGTATTTCTTTCTTCTCTTCCCATTTCGCTTCACTTTGCCTATCAGCTTAATTCTCAAAATGAGAATGACATTAAAACAAATATAAATTCATGTTTTATAACGAAGTTATTTCGGTATCATATTTGCGTTAACCCTCTAAAACCAACGATTCAGTTGATGAGGGGGAATAACATGAAAGCAGGGAAACTGATTGCGCTGACCAGTTGCTGCATATCGATGTCCGGATACGCACTCACTACCAGTGATTTATCGTTCGAATCAGGCAGCGACAACTCAAATTACACCATTAAAGGCAAGCCTTTAGAGACTGTATCCATTGCGGACTCTTTACCTCACGATACGCTCTCAAATGTCTATTCGATGCTTCCAGAAGGCACTTACGTTAACAGTGCGTTTATTGCACCGGAGCGTTATTCAAACATCGATATCGATGACGAACTTGATGGTGCTGAATACGCAACTGCGTCCGTAACATTCCTAAACGAAGGGGCTGGATATCGAAATACCCTCGGATACTTTGTTTATGACACAGACAACCCCCCAGCGACCAAAGATGATATTGCCGCTCACATGGTGATTTTCCCTAACACCTCCAAAGCTCCTGACGGTGATATGCAAGAAGGGGACACGATCAATCTGGATATACAACTCACCGCGGGCCAAACGTTAGCATTCTTCTTGATTCCAAATGGTTGGTATGTGAGTACATATAACACCATTCCTTACCTTGGCCCTTGGAATACCCCTTTTTACAGTTTATCCAGTCTAAACCCAGAAGCGACTGCTGATTACCGTAGGCACAATGTAGCGTTCCTGGACACTGAGAATGAATTCCTAGTCTTGGGGTTTGAGGACATTCAACGCCCTAGTGGAGACAACGATTTTAATGACCTAATTTTTACTGTTGAAGTGACACCTTTCACGGCAGTTGATGGTGTGAACACCGACGGCACCACTGACTCGAAATACGAAGTTCTTGTTCAAGAAAATGACCCTGACGTGACTGTTACCTCGGTTTATCCAAGTTCCGACACTTACGCAACGATGGCGTTCGAAGATCGCTGGCCGTGCATAGGTGACTACGACTTTAACGATGTGGTGTGGCGCTATCGTGTGACCGAACTTTTGAATGGCCAACGTGAATTAAAGACCATTACCGTCGATTACACCCTACAAGCAATGGGGGCGGGTTATTCCAATGGTTTTGCCGTGAAGTTGCCTAATGTGGATTCATCCAACGTGGCATCGGTAACGGTGTCCAAAAATGGGCAAGCAGTGGAGCATACGGTGCTTCAATCTGGCAGCGAAACCGTGTTGGTGGTATCGGAGGATTTAAGAGCTGAACTGGATGCGCTTGGTGTTCTGACTTCAGGTTGTACTTATTACCGTACTCAGAGCAATTGCTTGAATCAGCAAGCGACCGACATCCTCAGCTACCAGATGGTCGTCGAACTGACCACGCCAGTCGCACGAGATCAAATCGGTTACCCGCCATATGACTCATTCATCTTTGCGGCAGAAGGTACCTACCACGGGGACTTTGTTGCGACTTTCCCTGGCATTACATGGCAAACCCACTTTAAGACATTCTCAGGCACTGGGGACATGAATAACGCATTGTTCAACCTGCATGATGATGACACAGGCGGCTCGGAATATTTCCTAACCAGCAACAACATGCCTTGGGCAATCAACATTCGTGATGAATGGGATCACCCAACCGAGAAAACAGACATCAGCCATGCCTACACAGGATTCCCAGCATGGGTAACCAGCAGTGGCGAAACGGACACCAGTTGGTACAACGCACCAGCGAGTGGCAAAGTTATCTCAGCTACGGAATAGCAAGGAGCATCCCATGAATATCTTTACAAGGCTGCTAACCATTATTTTTGTTTCATTGCTTGCCGTTGCCTGTGGAGGTGGTGACGGAGGCGGTGGAGGTTCTTCAACTCCTCCTCCTGAGGCGTCGGATGATCCTATTAAAGGAACCCAAGACATTGTGGCACAACGTGACTTTTCCTTTGATGTTGGCGAGACCATTACCTTGTCTGTGAACTACCAAGGGGCTTCTGATGGTGCATTGCATCTTTACACCAGAGAGGCGTTTATGGCTGAAAACGGTGATGTGATTGCAGACCCAATGTCACGCATCACCACCATTTATCCAACCCGAACCAATCAGGTTGAGTTAGAGGTGAATGGCAATTGGACCAAGTTGTACGCACAATGGGTACCAATGAATGCCGGTGAATCTGAGAAGAACTGGGTGATTTCGTTGAACCAATCCAACAACAATTACCATCTCGATTTTTAATCCAAGATGTCGTTAATAAGCAAAGCGTGGTTAAAGCCACGCTTTATTTTTGATAAAAATCCTTCGCAACATTAGCGTGATCTATATCACCTATTGAACGAATCAGATAGAATGGCGGCCACTTTCAATATGCCCTTGTCTCACCGTATCTCGAAAGTGAATTAACAACTGGTTATTTAAAAGAAATCTCCTTCGAGGACGCCGCTATCATTAGTACAAACAATATCACCATGCAATTTGGTGCCGAGCCACTGTTCGAAAATATCTCTGCTAAATTTGGCAACGGCAACCGTTATGGTCTGATTGGCGCAAACGGCTGTGGTAAGTCGACATTTATGAAAATCCTGAGTGGAGCACTAGCGCCAAGCTCAGGCAATGTGTCTATTACTCCGGGGCTGAAGCTGGGCGTATTGAGCCAAGATCAGTTTGCGTTCGAGCAATACAGCGTGATTGACGCTGTGATCATGGGCGACCGCAAGCTTTGGGAAGTGAAGCAGGAACGTGACCGCATCTATTCATTACCAGAAATGAGTGAAGAAGACGGCATGAAAGTCGCTGAGCTTGAAAGCGAATTCGCAGAAATGGACGGCTACACCGCAGAAAGCCGTGCTGGCGATATTTTGCTTCAAGCGGGTATTGAAGAAGAGCTGCATTTTGGTTTGATGCAGCAAGTTGCTCCGGGCTGGAAACTGCGTGTGCTTTTGGCGCAAGCCCTGTTTGCAAACCCTGATATTTTGTTGCTCGACGAACCAACCAACAACTTGGATATTCACACCATCAACTGGTTGGCAGAAGAGTTGAACCAACGTAAATGTACGATGATCATCATCTCGCACGACCGTCACTTCTTAAACTCTGTGTGTACTCACATGGCAGATATCGATTACGGTGAGTTGCGCATTTACCCTGGCAACTATGAATACTTCCTTGAAGCATCTGGTCTTCGTCGTGAGCAGTTATTGGCTTCTAACGCGAAGAAAACCGCAGAAATCAACGAACTTCAAGAGTTCGTAAACCGTTTTGGTGCGAATGCATCGAAAGCAAAACAAGCCAGCTCTCGCGCTAAGAAGATGGAAAAAATCCAACTCGATGAAGTGAAAGCAAGTAGCCGTGTTAGCCCATCGATTGATTTCGGTGAGGGCAAAAAACTGCATCGCTTAGCGTTGGAACTGCAAGACCTTGGTCACTCGTTTGGTGATGAGCTGTTGTTTGAAAAAGGCAACTTGTTACTCGAAGCAGGCACTCGCCTTGCGATCATCGGTGAAAACGGTGTGGGTAAAACGACCTTGCTGCGTTGCCTAGTGAACGAACTAGAGCAAACTCAGGGCGTAGTAAAGTGGTCTGAAAACGCTTCGATTGGTTACTGCCCACAGGACAGCAGTGCAGATTTTGATAATGATCTGACCATCTTTGAGTGGATCTCGCAGTGGCGTACCGTGAAGCATAATGACCTAATGGTGCGTGGCATTCTAGGTCGTTTGCTATTTACCGCTGACGACGCCAACAAAAAAGCGAAAAACTGCTCGGGTGGTGAGAAGAACCGTCTGCTGTTTGGTAAGCTAATGATGCAAGACATCAACGTGCTGATCATGGATGAGCCAACCAACCACATGGATATGGAAGCCATCGAAGCACTGAACAGCGCATTAAAAGACTTCACTGGTACTTTGATCTTCGTTAGTCATGACCGTGAGTTCGTATCGTCTTTGGCGACGTCGATCATTGATGTGAAAGACAAAAAGCTAGTGAGCTTCCAAGGTACGTTCGAAGAGTACATGGCACATCAGCAAAAAGTGTTGAGTGCCGCGTAACCAACGTAGCTAAGCCATATAATTTTGAACAAGCCAAGAAGATATACCTGTTAAACAGAGACTTTGATGGCTTGTTCACTATGATGAATTAATCTAAACCTAATAAAGGTAAGGTGGTGAGTACCATGCTTACTACCCATAATTAAGGAGCCGTTCATGAGCCATGAATTTATGACCGACGAAGAACGTATTGAACTGCAGAAGAACAACCCACTGCACGGTCTAAAATTGGAAGACATGTTGCAACAGCTTGTTGACCATTACGGTTGGGAAATCCTCGACACAGCAATGCGTATGAACTGTTTTAACACTAAGCCAAGCATTGCGAGCAGTGTTAAATACCTGAAGAAAACAGAATGGGCTCGCGAGCGTGTAGAAAACTTCTACCTATACCGTTACAAGCGCATGCCAAAGGCGTCTGAATACGAGTACAACCTGCCACCACGTGCACGTACTTTCCGTCATGGATTGGAGCCGCGTGAGCCAATGGAACTGACGGTTGAATCGATCCTGGCTTCACAAGCGAAGGCAGCATCTGCCCACAAAGAGCGTTCAGGAAAGCAACGCTCAGATCGTGCTCGTTTTAACAACCGCCGTCGATAAACTTTCAGCTCTCTTGTTCTGTAGGCTTGATGCCTAGGTACAAGAATGATTTTGATGAAAAGCCAAACTACCCAGTTTGGCTTTTTTGTTGTGTCTCTGAGGCGACATTGCTAGCTCGACTTCCTATTAAGAACCATTTGGTTAGGGAACAAGGAAGCTGATCTCTATGTGTTAGCGATATAAGCTGAACTTCTTGGTCAATTCTCGAAGTGTTTCAGTCTCGCCGAACAAGCAAATACCCAAGTATTCTAATTCAGCTTCTGGCGTGTTTTTGGTTGTTTGCTGTTGTATTTCAGAGCCGCCTTCTACCATGGTATGAGTGAAATCGGAAAAGGGGATGCCTTTATCGAGAACTTCTTGGCGAAGCTTTCTGATTTTGTTGGCGTTATCCGATCTCAAGACGATAAACGGATAGTGCGAGATATTTGGATGAACATTGTCGTCGAGGTCGTAGTAGTCGGTGTAGACTGCGTCGCCATCAGAAAGTTGATTCGCAAGGCTTACACTCAAGTGTCCTACTACGTTAACGGCGCGTCCCACTTCGACTTTTTTACTGATTACGGCAACAAATCGTTTTTGGTTTTCGTCGGTAAGTTGATTCATGGAGGACCTCGTTTCTCTAATGATCTGGCTATTGTTTAACTGTCTCCATTGTATTTCTTCGCGCGCGCAATTTTGTTTCTAACATTGCTGTCGAAAAGCCAAGTTTGCAATAAACGAATGATTTAATCGTTTTTCACGCAATAAGATTCCTCAGCGTTTGTAAATAGAAAAGGCACCAACGGACTGTTGGTGCCTTAGGTCGAGGATGAACCAAATTCTGTTATTGATTTAGCTCAGCCGCGGTATCCACAAAGATGCCTTGGATATCTTTCGCTTCACGCTCTGTTTGACCACCGTGTTTTAGGAACGCGTCGATGATCGCTGCGGTTTTTTGCTCTTTTACGGCAACTTGGTCGTTACTTCGATTTTTGCATCTCAACTAAGCCACCCGCGTTATGAAGGTTGGTAAACCCTTGTGATTGTAGGTACTGATACGCTTGCCCTGAGCGATTACCACTTCGGCAGTAAAGTACGATTTGCGTATCTTTATCGACATTAGCAAAGTGTTTATCTAACTCTGAAAGCGGAAAGTTAACCGCATTGTCCAAGTGACCATCGGCAAACTCTTGCGGTGTGCGCACATCGACAATCATTGCGCCTTGCTCAATCCATTGCCAACCCTGCGCTGCACGTTCAGAAGCAAATACCGATGGTGCGGTGAAAGCTAAGCTCAAACAAGTGAATACAATCGGAAGTAGTTTTTTCATTGAGTTCCTTTCCTCAAGGTCAATTGCCCTTAATCGTTCTGACGAAGATTATACGTGCGATTATCAAACTTCGATGTGGCATCGGTCGAAATGTCGTAACTCAGCGTGTTATGACTTCAATCCCAACATGGCACCAAACACCAATAATCCAGCGCCACAAGCTTGGTTCAACCTATGTTTCACGCGCAGTAATAAGCTCTGTAATCGCGGTGAGGTAAACAAGATGGCAACCATAGAAAACCAAATCCCGTGTAGCGCAATCATGTAGACACCGTAACCCAAAGCTAGGTGCTGCGATTCTGTATTCGGATCGATGACTTGGCTAAAGATACTCAAGAAGAACAACATGGTTTTTGGGTTAAGTACATTGCACAAAAAGCCTTGGAAAAAGAACTGCCAAATGGAGATGCTTTCTTGTGTTTCCCCCTCTATTTTCTGTTGAGAATCGGCCCCAAAAATCCCTTTCAATCCGAGATAGATCAGATAAGCCGCACCTAGGTAGCGAATCAAGCTGAACAACCATTCGTTCTGTGAAATTAAGTAACTGATGCCAAGCAATGAATAGGTAATGTGCACCGAAATCGCAAGACTAATGCCCACGGCACTCCAAATTCCCGCTTGTCTGCCCCTGTTGAGGCTGTTTATAAGAACCAATACAAAATCGGCTCCGGGACTGATGACAATGAGTATGCCCAATAAGGCAAGGCTGAAAAGCTCCATGGTGTTTCCTGTTTCTTCGTTGTTATGAATGGGGCAATTGTAGGTCGAGAGTTCGGAGACTATAATCGAAACAAATTCCGCTAAGTGTGAGAAAAAGTCACAGATGAGGCATCTTAAATCCTTTCATGTTTTCCATGTCGCAGCATCGTCTGCGAGTTTTAGTGAGGCAGCAAATAAGCTCAATATTACGCATGGCGCAGTGAGTAAGCAGATCAAAGTGTTGGAGACCTATCTGGCTCAGCCTCTGTTCTACAAACAGGGGCGTAATATGCTGCTCACTAAAGAGGGTGAGATGCTGAAAAGCTATACCGAGCAAGCATTCCAAGCGTTGGAGACTGGCGTGAACAAGCTGGTGCAGGAAAAGCATCAATACCTTGAAGTCTCTTGTGAGCCAACGTTAACCATGCGTTGGTTGATGCCGAGGCTTTCCACGTTTAATGATGATTGTGACGCAGACGTTCGGCTTTCGACTGCGGGAGGGCCTGTAACGCTCGGCTCGACAGGGCTTGCTATGGCAATTCGTCGAGATGACTTTGAGCCTTTGTATCACTACCCCAAAACCAAGCTGGTGGAAGAGTGGGTAGGTCCAGTGTTTTCACCTGATTACTGGCAGCAAGTGAAAAGTGATTTGAACTCCGTGAAGCTATTACACAGCCAAACCAGACCTGAAGCTTGGCACGAATGGATGCAGCGATCTGGTGAAGCGTCGATAAACGGAAAAGCAGAACAGTCTTTCGCACACTTTTATTTCTGCATTCAAGCTGCGGTGGATGGCTTAGGCGCGGCGATGGGTTCTTATCCTTTGGTGATGGACGATCTCAAACGTGGCAACCTTGTCGCGCCATTTGGTTTTGTGCCGTCAGGGCATGACTATGTCTTATTGACTCAAGACAAAGCACGTTCTGAACTGGAACAAAAATTTGTCCATTGGCTGCAAAACCAAATGGCGGAGTGTGTGCCTTGCACCTAAGAAACAGAGAGAGACCCTAGTCAGGGCGCGCTGAGTTACCTAGAGTGGTTGAATACGTGCTACATAATGGAAATTTAGGAAATGGAAAACCTCAATATTGTTGAAATTAAATCTTTTGTTCCGGCGAAAGATTATGAGCTATCAAAGCGTTTTTATCTGGCGTTGGGTTTTGAGATGCCTTCGGATTTTGGTGGTGTGGCGTACTTCTTCAAGGGCAGTTGCTCATTCTTGTTGCAAGATTTTTATGAGCCAAAACACTGCAATAATTTCATGATGCATTTGTTGGTGGAAGATGTTGCCAGTTGGCATGAACATGTTTCGAGTAATGATCTGGCGTCATTCGGAGCCAAGATGACGGAACTGATTGATCAACCTTGGAAGATGCGAGAGTTCTGTTTGCACGATCCTAGTGGCGTGTTGTGGCGTATTGGTCAGAACATCGATTGATTTGTTTATGAAAAAAGGTCAGCGCTTGCGAACTGACCTTTGAAGAGGGAAGAGGGAAGAGTGAAGAGTGAAGAGTGATAGAGGTTTATTGAGGCGCTTTCATCGCTTCTGATTGATCGCCCGTCATCACGAAGTGCAACTCACCACCCGGTTTGAACTTGGAATGGTCGAAGAAGAAACCGTTATCCAAAGCTTTGCCATTGATGGTGACGGACTTGATGTACATGTTGTCATCGGCGTTGTTCTCTGTGGTGATGGTGAACGTGCCGCCTTTCACCGGAATCACTGCTTTGTCAAATAGCGGACGACCCACAGTGTAAATAGGTTCTGCTGCGTTCACTTGGTAGAAGCCTAATGCAGACATCACATACCAAGCGGACATGGCGCCCACGTCTTCGTTACCAACTACGCCTTCTGGGGCAGCGAAATACATGTCATCAAGAATGTGGTCGACGACTTGTTGTGTCTTCCATGGTTCTGCGGTCCAGTTGAATAGGTAAGGAATATGGTGTGAAGGCTCGTTACCAAACGCAACTTGACCAATCAAACCAGACATATCCGGTGTTTCAGTGCCTTGGCTTTCTGCGGTGAAGGTTGCTTCTAGGTTTTTCTGGAACTCAGCATCGCCACCCATGATGGTTTTTAAGCCCGCGATGTCATGCGGTACAAACCAAGTCCACTGCCACGCGTTACCTTCGGTGTAGTTGCCTGTTTCGTGTTCTGTGCCGTATGGGTCGAATGGCGTCATGAAGGTTTCATCAATCATCACTGGGCGCATAAAGCCCGTCACGCCATGCTCTGCGTATTCCGTCGGGTTGTAATCGAAGTACTTTTTGTAGCCTTTTGAGCGTTCAAGGTATTGCTCTTCCGCTTGAGTATCACCGGCTGCTTTGGCGATTTGCGCGATGGCCCAATCGTAGAACGCGTTTTCCAGACCGTAAGAAACAGACTCAACCGTGTAGTCTTCAAATACTGGCTCACCATCGATACGTTGGATAGCAGGCGTGAAGCCGTTTTTCTCAATGTAATCGATGTGCTTGGTTAAAGTGCGATCCAATACGCCCTGATCCCAATCTGCTTGCAGTACCGGGTAGTTGTCGTAAGTCGAAGAGTCGATCGCGGCTTTCAGCGCCAGCTCTTTCTCTTGTTGAGTAAACTCTTCTGGGAATTTGGTCATTGCATCCGCAATCACTGCTACCGCTGGGTAGCCCACCATGGTGCCTGTTTCGTCACCTAAGTGCTCCCATTTCGGTAGCAAGCCGCTTTCAGTGTACTTCTGAACTAGGTTCTTCGCGTATTGCACCGCGCGAGTTGGCTCTGTGATGGTTTTCAGTGGGTGTAACGCGCGTTGGGTATCCCATAGAGAGTAAACCGAGAAGTTTGGCTGTTCTTCCGTTGCTTGACCGTAAGCGATGGAGTATTCCCCTTCGCCTCCACGAATCGAGCCTTTGCCCATGCCACGGAATCTACCATCTACGTCTTGATGCACCATCGGCGCAATCTTGGTGTGGTAAAGCGCGGTGTAGAAGATCTCTTTCTGATCTTCGGTGCCCCCTTCGATAGAGAAGTTGAGTGCTTTTGCCCATTTCTCACGTGCGTTGTTGCGCGCAGTATCGAAAGAGACATTCGCTTCGGCATCGTAGTTGTTTTCTGCACCTTGTGGGTCAACCGCAGATAACGCTACTTGCGCGTTCAACTCCTGTGAGCCTTCATCTTCAAATTCGATGTAGGCAGTAACGTCCGCTTTGACACGTTTGATGGCATTGCCTTGGTCATCGTAAATCAATTCAGAAACATGCTCTGCCGTTAGGCCGTCAACAGGCTCACCATTGGCAAGGATGTAGACGTCTTTGATCTTCTTATCGAAAGTCGCATAGAAGAAGATTTTTTGGTTTTTCGCCCAACCAGAGAAGTGCGCTGCATCGCGCTCGCCCGTAATGGTATGACCGTCTTCGCTCACCGTCAGTTTGTTGCGCAGAGAGGTCGAACCCCAGTCACTGTTAAGGATGGAGTTGAGGTCTATCTTTAGACGTTGTGGTTGACCTTGGGGGTAGGTGTAACGATGGAAGCCGACACGTTCAGAAGCTGTAAGCTCAGCTTTGATACCGTTCTCTGCAATCTTCACAGAGTAGTAACCCGCTTCTGCCACTTCTGAGGTTTTGTCCATCTTGACTGAAATCGCTTCGCGGTAGTCGTCGCTGTCTTCGATGTATTTAGCTTTATCTTCGGTAAACGGCAGGAACAGAATGTCACCTAAACCGCCCATCCCGGTGCCGGATAGGTGAGTGTGGGAGAAGCCAAACAGGGTCTTTTTATCGAAGTGGTAACCTGATGAAGAGTGCCAGCCGATCAGCTCGGTATCTGGAGAAAGTTGTACCATGCCTTCTGGCACAATAGGACCCGGGAAGGTGTGTCCGTTAAAGCCGGTACCAATGAATGGGTCGACGTATCTTAGGTTGGAAGTATCGACGCTTGGTGAGGTGTTATCGTCGTCATCGTTGCAGCCAGCCAAACCAATAACACTTGCAATTACTGCGGTGGCGATAGCGGTTTTCGTAAAGTTCATAATATTGATTCCTTAGGCAGGAAGCGGATCACTTCCTGCCACTGAGTTAATCTATCTGCTTATTCTTTAAACACGAATTACATAAAACGTTACTGAGCTTGAAGCGCTTCTTGCTTGTCACCCGTCATGACGAATTGAAGCTCGCCGCCCGCTTTGATTTCGCTGTGCTTGAAGGTGAAGTTGGCATCCAGCGGTTTACCGTTGATGGTTACAGACTTCACGTACTTGTTGTGTGGGCTGTTGTTGTCTGCGATGACTGTGAATTCGCCGCCTTCCACTGGAATGGTGATTTCATCAAACATAGGGCGACCGATGGTGTAGACCGGATCTGCAGGCGTCACTTGGTAGAAGCCCATTGCCGACATCAAGTACCAAGAGCTCATCTGACCTACGTCTTCGTTACCAATCAAACCAGTTGGCTCGCTGGTGTACATCTCTGACATGATGCGGTCTAGGTACTCTTGCGCTTTCCATGGCTCATCCGTTAGCGCGTATAGGTAAGGAATGTGGTGTGATGGCTCGTTACCGTGCATGTACTGACCGATGTAACCCGTTAGGTCTGGCAGCTCTTCACCTGTGTTTGAAGAACGTGCATTAAATAGCTCGTCCAAGTCTTCACGGAAGGCTTTCTCTGGCGTGGTGTCTTTGCCTTGTGCCAAGTCTGCTTGGTAGATTTCTTGTTTCAGACGGTTGAAATCGTGCATTGGTTGGAACTTCCATTGCCACGCGTTCCCTTCGGTGTAGGCAAACTCGTCCACGTAGTAAGGGTCGAATGGTAGCAGCGGGCATTTCTCTTTCATCACGCCTGAGCCTTCAGGCCATTCAACCATTTCACACTCATCCAAACGATCTTCATCAATCGGTTGGTTGAACTCCAAAGGCGGTTTGTTTGGTGATGAACTCATCGGATGGTTCTTTGGACGTAAGAAGCCCGTCTCTGCATCCCAATGGTTAAGCCAGTTGTCGGCGCGAGTCATAAACTCTTCTTGCAGTTTTACATCGCCAGCCATGCGCGCGATTTCGGCCATTGCCCAGTCGCCATATGCAAACTCAAGCGTGTAAGACGCACTGTTCCAGTAGCCGTGATGAACAAAGCCGTTTTCTTCGTACACCTTCACTTGCACAACGTTTGCTGCGCCGATGTTGTTGTCTTCCGTCCAATCTGGGAATTCAGATGCCTCGTGGTAACGCACCGTAAATTCAGCCGCTTCTTTGGCCAGTTGTGGGTCGATGTCTAAGCCTTTCGCCATCGCGTCAGCAATGATAGAGACCGCAGGGAAGCCGATCATAGTGCCCGTGTAGTGGCTGTGCAGCTCCCATTTCGGCAAGATGCCACCGTCTTCGTATTTACGAATCAGGTCGTTGGCAAACTCTTCGGCACGTTCTGGGTCGATGATGGTTTTCAGTGGATGCGCAGCGCGGAAGGTATCCCACATGGAGTACACAGAGTAGTTTGGTGTGTCGCCCGCGTCTTTTTGAATACGAGTACGCATCGCAGGGTATTGACCGTCGACATCTTGGAAAATCATTGGCGCGATAGAAGCGTGGTAAAGCGCGGTGTAGAAGATCTCTTTCTGATCTTCCGTGCCGCCAGATACCATCATGCGGCTAAGCTCTTGGTGCCATGCGTCGTTGGCTTGAGCACGTGCAGTATCAAATGACACGTCTTTCGCTTCTGCTTCTAAGTTCTTCTCCGCACCTTCTGTGCCTGTTGGTGACAAGCCTACTTGGATTTCTAGCGGTGTTGATGATGGTGCGAATTCTAGGTAAGCGATGGTTTTCACTGCGTCGATGTTGTCGTTGTTTACATCGATTTCCGTTTCTGCGCCGTCAACTAAAGCGATGGCTTTGACAATAGGCTGGTTGAAGGTGGCGTAGAAGTAGATGTGCTGGTTGTTCGCCCAGCCGTTCGAGCTACGTAAACCGCGGATGGTGTAAGCGTCGATGAACTCTAAGTCACCCTTCATGGTGCGGTTGTTGAAGTGACCTTTGTTGAGAGTGTGGTCTAAATCGAACTTGATGTGTGGCGTGGTGCCTTCTTTGAAGGTGTAGCGGTGGAAGCCAACACGTTGCGTGGTGGTTAGCTCGGCTTTGATTTCGCCTTTGTTCAGTTCAACCGCGTAGTAGCCTGCTTCTGCGGTTTCGTTGTCTTTAACGAAGGTATTGGAAACGGCGTTTTCTTTCTTGGTGAAAGGCAGAACTAAGATATCACCAAGGTCGGTAATGCCTGTGCCAGAAAGGTGAGTGTGGGAGAAGCCATACACTGGGATTTCAGTCAGCTTGCCGTGGTCGAAGTAACCTGCAGCAGAGCCCCAACCTTCCATTTCGGTATCAGGAGAAAGTTGTACCAAACCATAAGGCACAACCGCCCCTGGGAAGGTGTGACCATCTGCGCCTGTACCAATCAATGGATTGACGTATTGAGTTAGTGTGGTGTCGAGGGATGGAGTACCAGATTTACTGTTGTCGTCATCACTGTTACAACCAGCAAGACCAAACATGGCAGCGAGTATAGCGGTAGAGATAAGGGTTCTTTTTAGTTTCATTTTTATGGTTCCACTGAAGTGAAGTTTTTTAGGGGGCTAGATGCTCCCTTTCGTTATTTGGATGGGTATCGGTTACTGCGCTTTCATCGCTTCAGATTTGTCTGAAGTCATGACGAAATGCAGCTCACCACCGTCTTTCAAATCGCTGTGCGCGAAGCTGAAGTTGTCACTCAATTGTTTGCCGTTGATGGTCACCGACTTCACGTAGATGCTCTCTTGGCTGTTATTTTCTGAGGTGATGGTGAATTTACCGTCCGCGACTGGAATCACGGCTTTGTCGAACAGAGGACGACCGATGGTGTAGCTTGCTTCACCTGGAGTAACTTGGTAGAAGCCCAATGCAGACATCACATACCACGCCGACATCTGACCGACGTCTTCGTTACCGATCAGACCTTCATGCGTTGGGTGGTAGAACTCGTTCATCGCTTGGTCGACGATTTCTTGTGTCTTCCAAGGTTCCGCCGTCCAGTTGTATAGGTAAGGCACGTGATGATCAGGCTCGTTACCCATCACGAACTGACCGATGTAGCCAGACATGTCGTGTGATTGGCTCGTGTCGGCGTTGGAGTCTGCATTAAACAGTGCATTCAAGTTGGCTAAGAATGCCGCTTTGCCTTGTTCGGTTACGTTTTCAGGAAGAGAGAAGTCAGTACGGTCGATGTGCTCGCCACCCATCACGTTGGCTAGACCGTTGAGGTTGTGCGGTGCAAACCATGTCCATTGCCATGTATTGCCTTCGGTGAAGTCTTCACCACGGTGCTCGGCACGGTAAGGCCAGAACACATCGCTTTCGTTGAGTGCTTTGCGGTCTTTACACGCGTTGTAGTCCATACCGTCTGGGATAGACAGCGCCATGTTCTCGTCCAAACATGCGGCTTTCAGGTTGTTTGCCCAAACTTTGCTGCCGCTGTTCATGTAAGCCGGACGCATAAAGCCCGTCGCACCCAATGCGTTGCCTTTGGTGTCTTGCAGTTTGCCGTATTGTTCTGGGTTGTAATCGAAGTAGTTCTTGAACGATTCAGAACGTGCTATGTAGCGGTCGTACTGTTGGTCGTTGCCCGCAAGTTTAGCGATCTGAGCGATACACCAGTCGTAGTAAGCATTCTCAAGACCGTAAGACACCGACTCGTTCACAAGCTCGTCGTATTTATCGACTTTCAAACCTTCTACATAACCCGGTTTGTCGCCAGAATCCGGCGCCCATTTGGTATTGGCTGGAATAAAGCCGACGTCTTCTTGGTAGTCGTTATGACGCGTCATGACCGTGAAGCGTTTGTCACCGTTCCAAGCGTCTTGGTAAGGCACCCAGCTCTCTGTTTTATCAAGGTTGAAGTTGACCGTTTCGTCAGCGGCTTTCAACGCCAAATCAAACTCAGCTGCGGTAAAGGCTTCTGGGTGTTTGACCATGATATCGGCGATAACCGAGACCGCAGGATGACCGACCATTTCACCGGTGTAATCCGAGTGCAGTTCCCATTTTGGTAGTACGCCGCCCGTTTGGTATTTGTTCAATAGATCGCGTGCGTGTTCAATCGCGCGGTCTTTATCGATGATGGTTTTCAGTGGGTGTGCCGCGCGGAAGGTATCCCACATTGAGTACACTGAGTAGTTCACTAAGCCATCTTCTGCTTGGTGCACTTTGCCATCCACGTCTTGGTATAGGAATGGAGCAACAAACGTACGGTAGAGCGAGGTGTAGAACATGGTCTTGTCAGCTTTGTTGCCGCCTTCCAGTTCAAACTCGCCAAGGATGTTTTCCCAAGCCACGCGGTTTTGTTGTACGACGTTGTCGAAATCCCAGCCGTTGGTGTCTGCTTCTAGGTTTTTCAGTGCGCCGTCAACGCCAGTGCCAGAAATCGCTACCTTGACCACCAATGGCTCATCGCTCTTGCCAAAGTTCAAGTGCGTTAGGACATTGTTTGCGCGTTTTGCCAAACGTTCTGGATCAGGTTCTGGTTCGCCCGGCATTGGTTTGTGCTCTGCGTAGCCGCGGTAATCTTCCAAGCCGACTTCCGTAGCGTCAGTTGGAGTCAGTTTGCTCTCAGAAGCCAGCTTGGCGTACAGGTTCTCTTCAATGATTGGATCAGAGAATTCTGCCGCGAAGAACACGGTTTGCCATTGACCCCATTCGTTTGAGGTACGTGCGCCTACGACGGTAGTGTCGTTAACGCGTTTGTAGTAGATGCTGCGAGAGTGGTTGCCGTATTGCTCCAACAGTTCATGTTGCAGGTCGATACGTACTTTGCGGTCTTCACCCGGTTTGAAGGTGTAACGTTGGAACGCCACGCGGTCGGTTGCTGACAGCTCAGCTTTTACGCCGGTTTCTACAAGATCAACCGAGTAGTAACCAACCTCTGCTACTTCCGAGCTTTTATCCATGGTTACGGCATCGGTATTAAAGCCTGTGTATGGCAAGAAAGCGAAGTCGTTTAGGTCGCCTTTACCTGCGCCGGAAATGTGGGTCATTGAGAAGCCAGAAAGAAGGCTGTGCACAGGATCGTATTCAACAGGCGAGCCTTTACCATTCCAACCGTTTGGATCGAAGTTATCTGGTGAAGGTTGAATCATACCTTCTGGCATCACTGGAGATGGGTTAACGTTGCCAAGACCTTTAGTGCCGATCAAGGTATCAACGAATTCCAAAGTAGGGGTAGAGATAACTGGAGTTTCCGGATCAGAGTCGCTGCCACAACCAGCAAGACCAAGCATGGCGGTTAACACTGCGGTAGAGAGTAGGGTTCTTTTTAGTTTCATTGTTTTTATTCCACGAGAAAAAGGGGACACGAGGTCCCCTCAAAATCATTATTCGCCAAGGTTGGCTTGCATTGCTTCAGGCTTGTCAGCCGTCATCACGAAGTGCAGTTCGCCGCCAGCTTTGAATTCTCTATGCTGGAAGGTGTTGTACACATCCAGAGGCTTACCGTTGATGGTCACTTCTTTGATGTACATGTTGTCTGGACCGTTGTTTTCAGCCGTTACCGTGAAGGTGCCAGAGCCAATGTCTACCGTCGCTTTGTCGAAGATTGGACGACCGATGCTGTAAGTTGGATCGGTTGGCGAGATTTGGTAGAAGCCTAGTGCTGACATCAAGTACCACGCCGACATTTGACCTACGTCCTCGTTACCGATGATGCCGTCTGGCGTCGGTTTGTAGAACTGGTCGTAAACTTGGTCTAGGTATTCCTGCGCCTTGTAAGACTCTTCAGTACGGTTGTACAAGTAGATGACGTGGTGCGAAGGCTCGTTACCGTGAATGTACTGACCGATGTAGCCTGTCATGTCTTGGTGTGCTTCGCCGCCATTTGGATCGGCAGTAAATAGGTTGTTCAGCTTGTCGTTCAGACCTTGCGTGCCACCCATGATTTCAGTCAGCTTATCCAAGTCTTGCATGAACGCCCATTGCCACTGCCACGCGTTACCTTCTGTGTAGTAGAACGCGTCAGACTTGTATGGGTCGAAGTCAGTGGAAGCGTATTTCAGCGCACATGGGTCGCCTTCTTTCAGCTCTGTCGGTACAAAGAAGCCCGTGCCGTCTGCGTTACCTGCCTTCGCATCCCAGTGTTTCAAAGAGTTGTAAGAACGAGCTTTGAACTCTTCATACGCGTCCATATCGCCGGCGGCTTTTGCCATTTCTGCGATCGTCCAATCGTAGAAGGAGAATTCCAACGAGTACGACACTGAGTTCCAGTTCGGGTAACGAACACACTGTTCTTTCTCGTGGTAGTTCAACTGACCTGCCATAAGTGAGCTTAGAATGTCGTCATGAATCTGTGGGTATTCATGCGGTGTGTAACGCGCTGATTTCACTGAAGCCGTGTAAGCCTGCTCTGCATCAATCAAGCCTTTGGTTACCGCATCGCCAAGAATCGCTGCCGATGGGTAGCCGATCATGGTGCCGGTTTCTGAGCCGTGACCTTCCCATTTCGGCAATAGACCAAACTCGTCGTTGGATTTACGGATCAAGTCTTTCACGTATAGCGTTGCTTGGTCTGGGTCGATGATGGTCCACATTGGGTGAACCGCGCGGAACGTATCCCACGTTGAGTAAATTGAGTAGTTTGGTGTGTCGCCATCTTTCAGTGTGCGCACTGTGCCAAGCATATCCACGTATTGACCATCCACATCATAGAACTCGATTGGCGCGATCATCATGTGGTACATGCCAGTGTAGAAGTTGGTTTTCTCTGCGTCTGTGCCGCCTTCTACTTTGATTTTCGCCAGCTTCTCAGCCCACGCGTATTCTGCGTCTTCTTTTACTTTTGCTAGGTCGAAACTTGGTGCTTCCGCTTCTAAGTTTTTCTGTGCGCCTTGCCAGTTAACTGGAGAGATACCGACGCGGATTTCAATTGGCTCTTCGCCTGTACCGAAGTTTAGGTAAGCGGTCAGGTCATCGCCTGAGTAAACCGCACCATTACGCATTTCGCGCGTTGGCTCTAGGTCTTGTTCGCCCAATAGTGCTTTGGCGATTGGTTGGTTGAATTTCGCGTAGAAGAAGATGTCCTGACCTTGGTGATCTTGCCCTTGGAACCAGCCAGTTGAGGTTTTACGACCGCGAATGGTGTATTCGTCCACCACTTCTACTTTGTTCTTCAAAGACTTGCCGTTGTTGTTCATTAGGGTATGGCCCAAATCGAACTTCACGTTACGGTCCGCGCCATCAGCAAAGGTGTATTTGTGCAAGCCAACGCGTTTGGTTGCGCTCAGTTCTACTTCGATTTGACCTTGGTTTAGCTTGGTTTTGTAGTAGCCTGCGCTTGCTTCTTCATTGGCTTTGTCGAAAGAGTTCAGTTGTGTGTTCGCCATGTCTGCGTATGGCAGAACCAAGATGTCGCCTAAGTCCGTTGCGCCTGTACCTGAAAGGTGAGTATGGGAGAAGCCGTACAGCGGAACGTCAGTGTTAACTACTTCGCCAGTTTCGTAGTTGGATGAATCCCAGTAGCCAGATGCCGAGTGCCAAGGGTTAAGACCAGATTCATGGTCTGTGTTAGAACCGATGAAAGTATCTGGGGACAGTTGAACCATACCTGCCGGTACCGTCGCACCTGGGAATGTATGACCTGAAGCTGCTGTGCCGATCATAGGATCGACGTATTTCAACACCGCAAGATCAACAATTGGATCGCCCGGCAGTGAAGAGGAAGAATCGTTGTCGCTGTTACAGCCAGCCAAGCCACCCGTCAGACCAACCAGGATAGCCAAAGAGATAAGATTACGTTTAAACATGTGCATACCGTTTTGTCGTTATTCGTATATAAAAGTGTCTATAAGAGACTGTTTATAAAGGACTGCTTATAAAATTTGCTTGTAGGGATAGCCGGGAGGTGCGCTCCCCCGGCTGAGTTGTCACTATTGGGACTAACGAGAACCTGCAGGCATCTCGTCTTCATGCAAGAACTCACCGATGCCTTGTGCTGGTGGAAGATCTTGCTCTAGAGAGCCCCAACGTTGATTTGGTTTGTCGCCCATCACGAACTCTAACTCACCGCCGTACATGATTTCGTCATGAGTCAGGTAAGTACGGTTGAAGTCTTTACCGTTGTAGCGAGCCGACTGAATGAAGATGTTTTCGCGGCTAACGTTCTTCGCGGTAACCGTGAACTTCTGGTTATTGCCGACATCAATAGACGCGCTGTCAAACAGCGGAGTACCGATTTCGTAGATGCCAGAAGAAGCGTTTACTGGGTAGAAGCCAAGCGCACGGAACACGAACCACGCAGAGAGCGTACCGAAGTCGTCGTTACCACAAATGCCGTCAGCGGTGTTCTTGTAGCAAATGTTGGTTGCTGCGGCGATGGCTGCCTGACCTTTCCAAGGTTGACCTACGTAGTTGTACAAGTAGGGAACGTGGATATCTGGTTCGTTACCTTGAACGTGCTGACCAACGTTACCTGTGTTGAACACTGGGAATTGGTTGTCGCCTGCATTACGGTCTGGGTAGGTTGACCAGTACTCATCCAAGCGCGCTGCGAATAAGTCACCGCGTTCTGCTTCAGGGTTTTGTGTTTTGTCGAAGCGTGTCATCAGGTCAATCAAGCCATGAATGTCGTGTTGAACGCTGAACGAGTATTGCCAGCCATTCGATTCAGAGAATGCCCAGTTAAACATGTCGGGACGCCAGTCTTTACCCACCGCGCGACCAGTGATTGGGTCTACCCAACCTGCATCGATAAACTCGCCATCATAGTCACGGGCTTTGAACCAACCTTGGTATTGCTTACCACCGAAGTCGAATTGTGCTTGCCAGTTTTTAGAACGGTTAGCGAACTCGGTGTAGCGTGGGTCTTCTTCACCGAATACTTCTTTGATCGATTGCGCGATTGCCCAGTCGTTCATTGAGTATTCAAGCGAGTAAGATGCTGTCCAAGAGCCTTTAAATGGTGAGTGACCACCGTAAGAATCTGGTGGAGTATCGTGTAATTGCGCTGGCACGTAACCTTGTTGCTCGTACTCTTTGATCCATGCAACGCCTTGACTAGTTGCGGCGCGTGCGTCAGTGATCATTGCTTCAACTAAGCGCTCTTTGACGTCTTTGCGTTCTGCTTCTGTGAAGCCAAGGTCGATCATGCGTTTTTCTAGTGAGCCTTTCGACAACACATCATGAATCACAGGCGTTGAGTGCATGCCCATCATCATGCCCGTTTCGTTGCCTTTGAACGTCCACTCTGGCAGGCGACCTTTGCGCACGTTGCCTTTGTCATCCACCCATTCTTCTTCGGCGTAAGACAGCATAGACAGCACCACGTCGGCTAGGCGGTTAGGCTCAAGAATCGAAGATAATGGTTGAACTGCGCGGTAGGTATCCCACAACGAGAAAGTGTCGTAACGCGTGAAGTCTGCTTTGCCATCTTTGTTAGCATCGGCAGTGCGGATCGACTCTTTTAGCGTATCAATCTTATCGTCGAGTAGACGACACTT
>NZ_JAHGAH010000015.1:0-12879 GCF_030248475.1 Vibrio sp. D173a | reverse complement strand
AGACATTCGTTTCCCATGGCGATTAAACACCGCAACTTGGAAAACGGATTTGGCTAAATCAATTGAGATTGTGCTAGATTGATTCATGGTATGGGCTCCTATTTTGGTTTGTACCTGTAACTTTAGCTGACACAGTCAGTTGAAGTGGGGAGTCCATACCATTGAGCGGAGTAGGGAATCTCTAGCAAGCAGATTGATGAATTTTGGTTCTGACACCAAAAGCGAAAAAGTTGAGTAAGTAAGATGTCGAATGTTGAATTTAACCCAGTGGATCACCCACACCGTCGTTACAACCCACTAACCGGTCAGTGGATTTTGGTGTCACCGCATCGTGCAAAACGCCCTTGGAGTGGCGCTGACGAGAAACCTGCGATTGATGAGCTACCAAGCTACGACGAGAAGTGTTTCCTTTGCCCGACCAACGAGCGTATTTCTGGTGATGTAAACCCAGACTACCAAGGCACGTACTTGTTCCAAAATGACTTCGCAGCACTGATGGTGGATTCTCCAGATGCACCTGAATCAGACAACCCACTGTTCAAAACGCAAGGTGTGCGCGGGTTGAGCCGAGTGATTTGTTTCTCGCCTGATCACAGCAAAACTTTGCCTGAGCTGCCGGTCGACAAAATCCGTGGCGTGATTGACACGTGGAATGATCAAATCGAAGAGTTGGGTAAAGACTACGTTTGGGTTCAAGCATTCGAGAACAAAGGTGAGACTATGGGTTGTTCTCAGCCTCACCCGCACGGTCAAATCTGGGCAAACAGTTTCTTGCCAAACGAAATCGAGCGTAAAGAACACCACTTAAAAGCGTACTACCAAGAGCATGGAAGCAACTTGCTGGTGGATTACGTGCAAGCTGAGCTCAAAGATGGTTCACGCACCGTGGTTGAGACCGAACACTGGGTTGCTGTTGTTCCTTACTGGGCGGCGTGGCCATTCGAAACCATGCTACTTCCTAAAACGCACATTCGTCGAATGAGTGAGCTAACCGATGAGCAACGTGATGACCTTGCGGTTGCAATCAAAAAGCTAACCAGCCGTTACGACAACCTATTCCAATGCTCTTTCCCTTACTCAATGGGTTGGCATTACGCGCCGTTCTTTGAAGAAGGCACCGATATCGACCATTGGCAACTGCATGCATTGTTCTACCCGCCACTGCTACGTAGTGCAACGGTTCGTAAGTTTATGGTTGGTTATGAAATGCTGGCAGAAAGCCAACGCGACCTAACCGCAGAACAAGCGGCGCAGCGTCTGCGTGACCTAAGCGATGTGCACTACAAAGAGCAATAAACCAATTAATGAATAACCGGAGTTATCGCTGGTTTTACCTAAAGCTCGGTCAAATTCTCTTTTATTTGTGAGTGGAGGGCTAACCCCCTCTAACTCCCCCTTATTAAGGGGGAGGACTAGCCGAGTGAATACGAAACTGGAAATCAGCACTTAACACCGGTTACACCAATACCAAATTTATAATTTAAGAGAACGTCCCTATGTCTGATCTAATCCAAAATGTAAAAACCTCTTTTGAACAAGTGCTGGGTTACGCGCCAAGCCACATTATTCAAGCGCCTGGTCGTGTAAACCTGATTGGTGAGCACACTGATTACAACGACGGTTTCGTACTGCCATGTGCGATCAACTACCAAACCGTTGTGGCGGCAGCGAAGCGTGAAGACAACCTAGTGCGCGTGGTTTCTGTGGATTACGGCAACGCCGTTGATGAGTTCGATATCACGCAAGAAATCACATTCCAACAAGACAAAATGTGGGCGAACTACATTCGCGGTGTGGTTAAGTGTCTTCTTGCTCGTGGTTACCAATTCTCTGGTGCGGATATTTCTGTTAGCGGTAACGTGCCTCAAGGTGCGGGTTTAAGCTCGTCGGCAGCGTTGGAAGTCGTGATCGGACAAACGTTCAAAGTGCTGTTCAACCTAGAAATTAGCCAAGCGGAAATCGCGCTAAACGGCCAACAAGCTGAGAACGAATTCGTTGGTTGCAACTGCGGCATTATGGACCAAATGATTTCGGCAGAAGGTCGTGAAAACCACGCTATGCTGTTGGACTGTCGTAGCCTAGAAACTGAAGCGGTATCGATGCCTGAAGACATGGCCGTGGTGATCATCAACTCGAACAAAAAACGTGGCTTGGTAGACAGTGAATACAATACACGTCGTGAGCAGTGTGAGGAAGCGGCGCGCATTTTCGGTGTGAAAGCACTGCGTGATGTGACTATTGAACAGTTTAACGAGAAAGTCTCTGAACTAGACGAAATGGTCGCAAAACGTGCTCGTCACGTAATCACAGAAAACGACCGCACGGTAGAAGCGGCGCAAGCACTTCGTGCACACGACATGAAGCGTATGGGTGAACTGATGGCTGAGTCTCATGCTTCTATGCGTGATGATTTCGAAATCACAGTCAAAGAAATCGATACGTTAGTTGAGATGGTGAAAGAAGTGATCGGCGAGCAAGGCGGCGTGCGCATGACGGGCGGCGGCTTTGGTGGTTGTATCGTTGCAATTGTACCGCCAGCATTGGTTGACGAAGTGAAAGCAACGGTAGAAGCGAAGTACCAAGCAGCAACGGGTCTAAAAGAATCTATCTACGTGTGCCAAGCGAAAAACGGCGCTGGTTTAGTCGAAGTACTTTAAGTGCAAAATTGCTTTAAGTTCAAAGTGCTTTAAGACGCAGTAGGAGCGAGAGATGACTGAGCCATTAACTATCACGATGACACAGCAGGCCGCCTTTGATGGTGCGCCTGCCAACGTGGTCGAACTGAAAAATAACACAGGCATGAGCGTTACCTTTATGGATATTGGCGCGACATGGCTGAGTTGTCGTTTACCTTTGGCGAATGGGGAGTTGCGTGAAGTGCTTCTCGGAGTGGGGACGATGGGGAGTTTCATGCAGCAACAGTGTTACATGGGTGTCACTGTTGGTCGCTACGCAAACCGCATCGCCAATGGTCTTTTTGAAGTGAATGGCGAAGTATTTCAAGTGTCTACTAACCAAGCGGGCAACTGTCTGCATGGTGGTGAAGAAGGTTTTGATAAACGTCGTTGGAAGATTGAGTCTCACTCAAATCAGCAAGTGACGTTCTCTTTATTGTCTGAAGATGGCGACCAAGGTTTTCCGGGCAATCTAGAAGTGCAAGTGACGTATACGTTGACTGATGATAACCAAGTGAGCATTGAGTACTTCGCTAAGACAGATAAAGCGACACCGATAAACTTGACCAACCATGCCTATTTTAATTTGTTGGGGGCAGAAGCGGACTTAGATTGTCGTTCGCATCGCTTAACCATCGTTGCAAGTCAATACTTACCAACCTCTGAGGTCGGTATTCCGCTGGGTGAATTGCAAGATGTGAAAGGCACTGGATTTGACTTTAGAAGTGAAAAACCAGTTTCAGAACACTTCTTACAAGATGAACAGCAGATTGCCGCCAAAGGGTATGACCATAGCTACTTATTTGATGCTCATCGTGATGTTTTAAAACCAGTTGCGCTGGTGGTTTCGCCAGATGAAAAAGTGCACCTTTCAGTGGTAACAAACAAGCCTGCGATGCAATTGTACACGGGCAACTGGTTAGCTGGCGCACCAAATCGCCGTGGCGGTGAATATAACGATTACGCGGGTCTGGCGTTAGAGACGCAGTTTTTACCAGATTCGCCAAACCATGCTGAGTGGGCGCAGCCAAGCTGTATTCTTGAGCCTGAACAAGAGTACCGCTTCTGCACCACTTATCAGTTTGCTTTCTAGTTAAACTGAGCATTTTCGAGCTTTTGGGTTACCGTAGGCTTTTTGCTCACAGTAGGTCAAAAGCTCATCGAAAGTTGGAAAAATAACGCTCTCTAGAAACACCCCAAAAAGAAAAAGCTCTGTCACTTAGGTGGCAGAGCTTTTACTTTGTAACCTTTCTTGGCACTGAATAGCGCGATATCTTAAAGGCGATCCACCGAGTTACGGCGCACTAAAGTTGGGCTAAAGATGATGGTGTCATCTTCCACTTGCTCATCACGTGATAACGCTAATGCCAAACGCGCGGCACGCTCTGCCATCATTTCGATTGGGTAACGAATTGTGGTCAAACTTGGATTGACGAAGCGAGCAATTAAGCCATCGTCGAAGCCAACCATGGACACTTTTTCTGGTACGTCGATGCCGTTTTGGTCTAACGCTGCTAGCGCACCTGCTGCCATGTAGTCGTTGTACGCCACGACGCCAGTGATTGCGAGTGATTTGGTCAGCAGATTGGTCATGGCTGTTTCGCCGCCGTCACTGTTTGGTTCACCATATTCGACATAGCTTTTTGATAGCTCGATATCGTGATCTTTCAGTGCCGCTTGGTAACCTTGTAAACGTTCGTCGTTATCTTCGATGTCATGGGATGAGGCGATACAAGCGATCTTGGTATGACCATGACGAATCAGATATTCCGTCGCTAAGTACGCGCCCTTGCGGTTATCAAGAGAGATACAACGCTCTGCCAACTCAGGGATATGGCGGTTGATCAACACCATGCCTTTGACTTCTTTGGCGTAACCAATCAGTTCTTCGTCTGATAAACCTTTAGAGTGAATCACAATGGCTTCACAGCGGCTGTTGATCAGAAGTTCTAGCGCTTGGCGTTCGTCTTCTGGGTTGTGGTAGCCATTACCAATCAGAATGTGTTTGCCGTTTTCACGCGCCACGTTATCTACCGACTTCACCAGTGTGCCGAAGAACGGGTCTGAGACATCACCCACAAGCACGCCCATGGTGTTGGTACTTTGGCTGACGAGTGCTCGCGCTGCTGCGTTTGGACGGTAGCCCAGTTTGCTCATTGCTTGCGTCACTGCGTCGATAGAAGATTGGCTCGCTTTCGGTGATTTATTGATCACGCGAGAGACGGTCGCGACCGATACACCGGCTTCTTTCGCGACATCCTTGATTGTTGCCATGAGGGACCTTTCGTGGGCTAAAAACGTTAATTGGAGTATTAAACACCCATTGTGTAATAAGTGCAATCAACACCATTTTTATATTGCGATGAATTTGGTCTTACTCTATGAATTTATTGAATATATGTGATGTATAAACGTTATCTTAGGTAGGGCGCTGTTTAGTCGCATGAAAACAAAAAATCGCGATCATTGATGTGACCGCGATTTGTCGTTTCTCTTTACAGACCACAGAAAATGGCGCTCAGAAAGCTAGTTGTTGTTCATCCAGTCAACCATTTGAGTTTTGTACACATCGCTGTTGCCGCCAAAGATAGCTTGTACGCCAGTACCGACTCGCACCACACCCGCTGCACCAAGTGCTTTCAATTTCGCTTCGTCGACTTTGTCTTGCTCTGCGACTTGGATTCGCAAGCGAGTGATACAAGCATCGGTGCTTAAGATATTTTGTTTGCCGCCAAACGCGCTAACCAACTCACTGGCAAACTCTGAACTGGTGTCATTGACGGCTTTGCTGCTGTCTTGATCTTCGCGGCCTGGTGTTTTCAGATCGAACGTTTTAATGAACCAAGTGAACACAACGTAGTACAGTGCTGCGTATGCCAAACCTAGTGGGATAATCATCCAACCTTTGGTCGAAATACCAAAGAAGGTCACGTAGTCGATAAGACCTGCACTAAAGCTGTAGCCATGTTTTACGCCCAGCATGATACACAGTGGGTAAGCCAAACCCGCAATGATCGCGTGAATCACGTAAAGCACAGGCGAGATGAACAAGAACGCAAACTCGATAGGCTCAGTGATACCAGTTAGGAACGACGTCAGTGCAGCTGAGATCATGATGCCCATAACTTTGGTGCGGTTCTCTGGTTTTGCTGCACGGCCAATCGCAATTGCCGCCGCAGGAAGACCAAACATCTTGAATAAGTAACCACCCGCTAGGTTGCCCGCATTTGGGTCGCCAGCGAAGAAGCGAGGGATCTCACCGTGGAATACTTGGCCAGCAGCGTTCACAAACTCACCGGCTTGAAGCTGAATAATTACGTTAATTACATGGTGCAGACCGAATGGGATCAGAGCACGCTCTGCGGTGCCGTAAGCCCAAAATGCGACCAATGGGTTTTGCTCGGTTGCCCATGTGCCGAACCAATCAATGCCAGAGCCAATTGGTTGCCAGATAAAGGCAATCGCAATGCCCAAAAACAGCATAGAAAATGACGTGACGATCGGGACAAATCGTTTACCCGCGAAGAAGGCCAAGTAAGCTGGCATCTTAATGGTATAGAAACGGTTAAACATATACGCACCAACTGCACCGGAGATGATGCCACCGAGCACACCTGTGTCGATATGGTCCACACCTAGCACGCCAGCCATGACTTTTAGTGTCGCGACTAATACGTAATAACCAATACCTGCCGCAACTGCACCAACACCATCATTGTTGGTAAATGAGATAGCAACGCCAAGCGCAAAGATAAGCGGCAGGTTACCGAAGACCGCGCCCCCCGCTTCTGCCATCAATTCAGAAACTACGGGTGGAATGAACCCAAATTGCGCCGAGCCAATACCCAAAAGGATACCTGCCGCGGGCATTGAGGCTATAGGCAACATGAGCGCCTTACCGACCTTAGAAAGGTTGGCAAAAAAGTTAGCAAACATAAAAATACTCCAACTTGTTAGATAAAAATCTTGAGTGGCGCAGTCATGAATAAACTGTGGGAAGCGGGGAGATTAGCGATAGCATCGTGATTATGGTTTGCGGGGGGTGGAGCATAAACATAAAAACTGGTTGCTATCGCTAAAGCTTTATAAGTGCTGAGCTAAAAATAGAGGGCCTTAACCAATTGAATGAAGGGCACTGTTTCGATCGCTCAACCATAGGACTGCGTCAGAATCTAAGAGTATTTTGGGTAAAAATAAGGCATGAAAAAACAGAGTGAATTTTGTTTTTCTTGTTCCTGATAACTAAGTTTTTAGACCTTTTTACTTGAATGAAGGCATTGGACGCTAATATAAGGAACAGAATCTAAGTTTTGGAGTGCCTGTTTTGGAGAGTATTAATCTTTTTCGCTACTACTAACGTGTAGAGAGTTTTGAGCTGCGAGAGGAATACGCGGTGACGCTTGCCGAGATTGCAGACAAGATGTTCACCAGCCCAAGGCATGCCCGAGCTATTCTCAAGCAGATGAATGCGCTCAACTGGATCGCTTGGATACCCAGAGTGGGGCGTAACCAGCGTTCGACCTTAATTCGTAACATCGCTCGTACAGAGGTGAAGCGCTCTATTGCTCTGGAGTGGATCAAAGAGAGCAAATACGACCGAGCACTTGAGTTTCTTGACTTCGACCAAGTGGTGTTTGAGCAACTGCTAAGGCAAACTTCCGGTGCCCAAGTGACAGAAGGCAAAGTCAGTGTACAACTTACCTATAACCGCTCTTTTGCTACGCTCAATCCAATCACACCGCAACGAAACAGCGAGCGTTTCTTAATTCGTCAAATTCACGCTTGCTTGGTTTCCATGACACCTGAAGGCGAGTTAGTCGGAAACATTGCGCATCATTGGCAAGCCGATGAAGAGTGGCGAACATGGACGTTTTATCTTCGTCCGTCTGTTTGCTTTCATCATGGCGGAAAAGTGGATGCAGAGTTGATGGTGAAGTTACTAAAGCATTGGCAGCAGCTTCCATATTATCAAAATGAACTCGATCACCTTGAAGCGGTTTCTGTTGAGTCGCCTTATCGATTTTCCGTTCAACTTACACGGCCAGAAAAAGGCTTTGCTGCATTATTGAGTGATCTGAAATACTCTTTACAGCCTGTCGAGCAACTCAATAACCTATCTTCCGATAGCATCGGCTGTGGCATTTTCTCTCTGGAATCGCACACGAACAACAAACTTACCTTGGTGGCGAATGAGCGCTTCCATGGATTTCGCTCCCTCACTGATAAAGTCACCATCTGGTCTTTAAACAGTGGCAAGAAGGAGGGTACAAAGGCTTCCAAGTACCCCCACGATTTACCTAAAACAGAGCAGTACTCGAAAAAGGTCATCACCAACTCTCCAGATGAAGAAGTGGATGAGCGCATCATCGATGCCAAACACTCAGCATCGAAAGATCGCGTGGAAGAAGGGTGCTTGTTTATGATTTTCAATCACAATGATCCTAACTTATCGCACGCTCAGAGACGTTGGCTGAGTGATGCCTTGAGTGGCGAGAACATCTGGCAGCAGTTGGAGCGCAACGAAACCACCTTCGGGGCTGAGATCGCACATAACTTTTTCCCCTTCTGGCACAACGTCAAATACCTGAGAAGCGATGAAGTAGCGCTACCGAGTTCAATCCGAATCGCCTGTTATTCCCATCTTGGTATTCAACGTAGTGCGAGAGCCGCTGAGCAAATCTTGATGGAGCATGGCATCAAGGTTGAAGTGAACGTTTATTCGTTTGAAGCATTCATTGAAAAAGCGTCTGGAGAGGGCTTTAGTGAAGAGATTGTGTTAAGCAGTTTTAACTTGGATGACAACCGACAAATCTCGGCTTTACTGTTTTTCCTCAGCGATCCCATTTTGCACGCCACGATCGGATCTGACGTCAGCGACTGGCTGGTGGCTGAGATCAACCAAATTCGACAGTTTAGCGCCCCGGAAGATTACTTCACTATGTTAGAGCAACTTGGCTCTGTGCTGATCTATGAAGGTGTGGTTAGTCCGATGCTTCACCACCGACAAACACTTAGCTTCCAAGACATATTCAAAGGTGTAGAGATCACGGCGTGGGGCTGGCCGAAGTTGAGTGAGATTTGGTAAAGGGCAATTGTAATCAGCACGATCTTTGCTCATCAAAATGCGATCTTCACCCTTGTATTTAAAGTACTAACTGATAATGTAGAGTTTATTTTAGTAAAATTTTACTTGGGGTTTTAATCAATGGAAACGATCGCTTACTCAGACTTTGCAAAGTTAGAAATTCGCACCGGAAAAATCATCGAAGTGGCGCGTCACGAAAACGCAGATAAGCTTTACATCGTGCAGATCGATATCGGTGAGAAAACACTGCAAACCGTCACTAGCTTGGTGCCTTACTACACAGAAGAAGAGTTGATGGGGAAACAAGTGGTGGTTTTGTGTAATCTCGCGAAAGCTAAGATGCGTGGCGAAACCTCTGAGTGCATGTTGCTGTGTGCTGAAACTGATGACGAATCAGAAAGTGTTCTGCTAACGCCTGAACGCGCAATGCCTGCTGGTGTGAGAATCGTTTAGTGTCCTTAAGCTTGCTCAAATAAAAAAAACAGCGCTGATAGAGCGCTGTTTTTTATTCTGTTCTTAAGAGTGTTGAGCAATTAGGTTATCAATCAACTCATAATGATGATCTTGTACGCCCGCTAAGTTGCCGTATTTTGGCTGGTGGCGGTCGTTCTCTTTGGCATGATGCCAACCAACGGTATGGCGAACGAAGTGCTCAGCAAAGGCGTGGGAGACGTCTAAGCATCCCGCGAGAACCGTATCAACATAGCTTTGCATGATGGGACTGAGCGAGCATGGTGGCAACGGATCGTTTTTCACATAAACCCAAATGCTGTGCTCTGAGTTAAAAGTGGTCTCTGCTTCAATCTGATCAGGACGGATTTGAATACGATGGTAGCCACGCTCGCGTCGGTCAAATTCTGCTAAAGCTTGATCGTCGACTTCAAGCAGCACGCCATTGACTTGCCCTTCGCCTTCATTCACAACCAAGGGTGACAAGATATAGCTGTCGTCAACTTTGCCCCAATAGCGCACCAGACCATGAGCGATGACAGGGATGGCTTCTCCCGTTTGACCCGTTAACTTGCGCGAGGCGGCATTGATTAAACTGCCGTAGCCAAATATATACATCTCGATTGCTTCCCTTACTTCGACGAAATCACTGTTATCCGTTATACCTAAACACTACCAACCAAGCAACGCGTGAAGCACAGGTTTTACCTCGAAAGGATAGTTTGATTTCATAACATGTATTTTTTATGCATGTTTGTGTTAATATGACCACGTTGAGTTTTTGAACGGTATCAAATGGGTACTTAAGGGCATCACAATGCTGAATATCACCGATAAAAAAGTGGAAGAAAAAATCCCTGCATGGCTGCGATTAGGGTTTAGACCGTTTTTCCTGTTTGGTTCTATTTATGCCATTGTCGCAATTGCGGTATGGGTATGGATGTTCCAAACCGGACTGCCAAGTGCGTTGAGTGTTCCGGCGTTGTGGTGGCACGTTCATGAAATGTTGTTTGGTTTTTCAATGGCAATAGTGGTGGGCTTTGTGCTGACTGCAGTGCAAAACTGGACGGGCATTAACGGCACGAAACACTACACCTTGTTAGCGATATTTACATTGTGGCTTGCACCGAGAATACTGCTTTGGACACCAGCACCACTTTGGTTAACCAGCAGCATTGAAGCGCTGTTTTTGCTGTTTGTGGCCTACGAAGTGGGCATTCGTGTTTACCGCGCGAAAGGTTGGCGGAATCTGTTTTTTGTGCCGTTATTCTTGCTCGCCATCTTTGCTAACTTTGCCAGTTACGCAACGGTGAAAGGCATGCCGCCATTTACCTCGTCTGCGGTATGGCAAGCGATGCTTTGGTGGTTCACTCTGCTGCTTTCCGTCATGGGTGGACGAGTGATTCCATTTTTCACAGCCCGTCGCTTTAACTTCGAAAAAGCTCAGCCGTTACTGTGGTTGGATTGGCTAGCAAACCTACCTTTGGTTATGTTGTTTGTGTTGAGCTTCTTCCCCGTGACGTTTGCGGAAATTGGTCAGCCACTTATGTTGTTCGCCAGTGTGGCGCAGTTGGTTCGATTCCTGCGCTGGAAGCCTTGGCTGACACTTAGCGAGCCGTTGGTGTGGTCGTTACATGCGGCTTATTTGTGTCTGCCTTTGAGTCTGATTCTACGTAGCAGTTGGGATAATGCGTTTGCGAGCCACAACTTAATTCATCTGTTTGCTATTGGTGCATTGGGTGGATTGATCTTAGCGATGATTGCTCGAGTGACGATGGGGCACACAGGTCGCATGATTTACAAAGGCCCGAACATGAGCATCGCTTTTGTTGCCGTGATTGGTGCGGCGTTAGCAAGAAGCTTAGGCGTGATTTTTGACCCTTCACACATGCTACTTTGGATTGATGTCAGTGCAGCCTTGTGGATTCTGGCTTTCGGTATGTTCGTATGGCGATTCGGAATGATGCTGATGAAACCAAGAGTGGATGGTCATCCCGGATAGTCACAGTACAGATTCGATAAAAGAAGGGCTCAACCAACGGTATGAGCTCTTTTTATTTGAGCTTGCTTTCGCAAATGACCCGCAATTAGTAAGGTAATTATTAGGAATGTGAAAAACGTTGAATTCTATAGTGGGATTTGAGCGTGCTAGAAGGTGCGGACTCCGCTACTCTTTAGGTGTTATTGCTCGTATGCACATGAGTGATTAACTAGCCAATTGACGTTTTAGACCCATAGGTGTCTTTTCGTGTAATTACATGGCCGCTTAGTTCTATACCTCCGTGGAACTAAGCGGCGTTTTTCGTTTTGTGGCTAGATAAAATTAGATATTCCCTTCGCTGAAGTCTTTTTGGAAATACAGCACTTTCTGTAGGTAGCGTCTTGCTTCCCCTTTTGGGTGTTGAGTGGTTAACGCATCATAAACCTGAGTCGGGTTAAGGCTGTTAAGCTCATTCATCGCGCGTTTTCGGTCGCTATCGAAGGTAGAAAGTACGCCGCCTGTGCCGCCGTTATAGGCTGAAATCATACTAAAGTGTTTCGAAGTAGGATGTTTTACATCTCTTAGATAGCGGTTTTTCAATATATAGAAATACGCTGCACCAGTATCAATGTTATTGGCAGGATCGAATAAGTATTCTTTGGTAGGAATACCTGGTTTGTTTTTCACCAAATTAAACACATCAGCACCGGCGGTTTTTGGGATCACCTGCATTAAGCCGTAAGCCCCTGCATGAGAGACCGCATAAGGGTTAAAGCTGCTTTCGGTTTTGATCACGGCGAAGATTAGATCTTCAGACAAGTCATATCGTTTAGCTGCATCACGTACCAAGCCTGCGTACTGGTATTCTCGCTGCTCTAGGTGATCTTTCACCATGTTGATTTCGACATAATAAGCACTGCCGCGTTTGATGGCTTTCTTCTGCAGTTTATTATCAAGCAGGTAGTCTGCGTAGCGATTGGCACGCCACTCCCACTCAATCGGCTTTCCATCGTGATCGAGAACTTGCCCCAATAAAAACGGCTTACCACGCAATACCGCTTCTTTATCGCTAAACAACTCCGCATGTGCTGGATCAGCAGGCATGAGTAGCGTCTGTACGATGGCTTTTTGTAGCTTCTCTGTTGGCTGATATTGGGAAATCGTCGAAACATAGATCTTACCCATTTCGAAATCGATATGTGCTTGAGTGTTGTAACCATCAAGGTACTTCACGTAACGGTGTTTGCCTGCTTCAACGAACTCATCTTCACCCTAGCGATCTTTGGCTTTTTGAGCAATGTAAGCCAGTAACTGTTTGATGTTATCTTCGTTCGATGCGCTTGGCGGTTTTACGTAGTGAGGAGCTTAGTCATCACATGCGCATGGTGGTGTTTCTTCCGGAGCTACAGAACAACCACCGAGAAGGAGTAAGCTCAGGATTAGCGATTTCTTCATCGGATACCGATTTAATTAGAGGTGAGGGCAATTGCCGACTGAAGAAAATAATAAGTAAGAGTGCTAATTACCTGAAATTAGAACTTTTTGTGCTTTCGATAGAAGCGTTTGATGCTGAGTGTTCACCGGAAAAAGAAAAAGCCTGCGGGGTGCCTGTCTCTTGATCACAAGTCTAGTGATCAAGAGACATTGCGAGTTCGTAGCCCTCAAGGATGGTTTGTAGTTTAAACCAT
>NZ_JAHGAH010001499.1:0-749 GCF_030248475.1 Vibrio sp. D173a | reverse complement strand
GTCAGATCATCTAAAGATGCTTCAACACAATCAAACCCTTTCAGTGCTGCTTGGTTGTGAGCCAAAAAGTCCGCAGTCGCAAACACATTCTTCACAACAAGATCGCTATCCGTAAGCTCAAGCACGTTTTTTTCACCTTGAACAATGAATAGACCGTGTGCTTTACGTTGTTTCTTTTGACCTAAAGCGCGAAGGAGTTTTAATTGGTTTTTTGAAATCATGTTTTTATCCTAGATATAAGCCCGCGCATTATAGAGCAAAGGTTAGGGAACACAAAGAGCAGAGCTGATTGCATGCCATATAAAATCATAAAGCGCACCTTTCGATGCGCTTTTGGTTTCAGTTTAGCCTTGTTATCACCACATAAGGTGGCGCGACCGCGAATTAATACGGTACAGGGTAGCGTCTGAACACGGTATTGATGTCAGTTAGGATCTCTTCTGACAAAGGTTTGCTGAATGCTGCGACATTTTCTTTCAGCTGATCTAGATTGGTTGCACCGATAATCGTCGATGTAACACCATCAACTTGGTTACACCATGCTAGAGCAAGTTGACTTGGAGTGAAGCCGTGTGTCTTTGCTACCTCGACGTACTCTTTGACTGCTGAGTTGGCTGTTTCGGTGTCACGGAATATGCCTTTGCGCTGCATGTAGGTCCAACGGCTTCCCGCAGTGCGTGCACCATCAATATACTTGCCGCTTAGCATACCAGCTGCCAACGGTGACCATGGTAGGTAGGCAACGTCTT
>NZ_JAHGAH010001498.1:0-580 GCF_030248475.1 Vibrio sp. D173a | reverse complement strand
TGCCTGTTCTTCTCTTTAACTTTATCCAGTTCAACCAGTTCTTTGTTGTAGTAACCTTGCTGAACCATAAGCTGAGCAACGTTCCAGTGGTATTTAGGCTTGTGCTTTGCAGCCAGTGTCCATACCTTGATAGCCTGATCCCACTCTCGTGCTAGCTGCCAGTATGTCGCTTGCTCTGCTAACAATTGAGCGTCAGAATTAGCATTACTTGATTTACTGATCTCTTTCGCTGCTCGCTCCGGAATACCACGCTTTGCATACAGCTGTGCCATCAAGCGTCGATCTGAGTCAGTAATCTCAACACCTTGTAGCTCAGCAAGCGCTAGGGTATTCAGTGCATCACGATTACGATCAAGTCTAAGTTGAATGCCCACCAATTGACGCCACCAGTTCGTTTTGTCTGGCTGAAGAGCAATTAAGCTCTCTAGGGTTGGAATGGATTGCTTCCACTGTTTCAATTGCAGCTGAGCACCAAGCTTGAGTGACAAAGGCGCTAAATCAGGCGTTTTGTTGAACTTGTCATGCTCGGCAATCGCTGGGAGTACTTTCTTCCAATTCTGAAGTTGATACTCGGCTTGAG
>NZ_JAHGAH010001497.1:0-594 GCF_030248475.1 Vibrio sp. D173a | reverse complement strand
GCAGGATACGAAGATACGCCAGAACTTGTGAGCTTCCTGCACTTACCTGTGCAAAGTGGTAGTGACCGTATCCTAACGATGATGAAACGCCCTCACACCGCTATCGAATACAAATCGATCATCCGTAAACTGCGTAAAGCTCGTCCTGATATTCAAATCAGTTCAGACTTTATTGTTGGTTTCCCTGGTGAAGACGTAGATTTCGATATGAGCTTCAGCTTTATCTTCTCTCCTCGTCCAGGTACACCTGCTGCAGATTACCCATGTGACGTGCCTGAGCAAGAGAAAAAAGAGCGTCTATACGAACTACAACAAGTGGTTAACTCTCAAGCAATGCGTTACTCACGCCTAATGCTTGATACAGAGCAACGCGTTCTTGTGGAAGGGCCGTCTAAGAAGAACCTAATGGAGCTTCGCGCGCGTACTGAAAACAACCGTGTTGTTAACTTCGAAGGCAGTGCCGACCTTATCGGTCAATTCGTTGATGTGAAGATCACTGATGTATTCGCTAACTCTCTACGTGGTGAACTGGTTCGTACAGAAAAAGACATGGACCTACGTACTATCATCTCTCCAACTCAGATGCTGGCGAAC
>NZ_JAHGAH010001496.1:0-852 GCF_030248475.1 Vibrio sp. D173a | reverse complement strand
ATCATTTCATCCTTCTGTGCATTGGGCTTTCTTCTGACTCTATGGCCATTGGCGCTAGTAGCCATGCGATGAAGATACCAGTGAGCACCGTGATGCCAAAGCTATGGATAGCGTGAGTTTGGCTTAGCGATAGCAACCCAAATGAGAGTAGGGTCGTGATACCTGAAAGAGAGATAGCCAATAAAGTTCCGAGCGATTTTTTCTGCTCAGCAAAGAATAGGGTGTAGTCGATACCTATGCCTAAGATCAGAATCAAGCCCAGCAAATTGAATAGATTAATGCTCGACCCGACCAATACCGTTACGCCAAGCCCTGCCGCTCCGGCAATAACGGATGGTAGTAACATAATAATGGCTCTCTGTGGGCCGTAACGCCATCCAAGTACAAGACCAATGACAGCCAGTGCAACCAGCAGCAGCTCAAGCACTTTGATGCGATACTCCGAAAATAGCGAAGAGATCTCATCAGCCTTGTTGAGGTACTTGGCATTCAATAGCTTGGTCTCTTTATTATTCAGCCACGCATCGAAGCGCTCTGGGTCCTGAATATCTTGCAGCAATACGATTGCGGCTTGCTGGCCATTAATAGGCTCAAGCCACAATGAGCGCATCGGCTCAGACACGGGGGAACGTAAGAAATCTGCTACGGTGATCTCTCGATAAGACGGCAGCTCAGGGAAAGTCGCCCAACCTAATCCGCCCTGTAGAGACTGGCTTTGGTTGCGATACAGTTCGCTGACCAGTTGATAGTTGAGCTTCTGCTCATTGATGGTCGGCAGTAGCTGGTGGATGCTGCGATAGCCAGATAGGGTGTTATTCGCCACCAATTGATCAAGCTGACTGCCGAGGCGTT
>NZ_JAHGAH010001495.1:0-569 GCF_030248475.1 Vibrio sp. D173a | reverse complement strand
CTCACTTCAACGCCTTCCGCTTCTAAATGACGCTTTTGTCGCTCGAAGTCCTCGCCTTTTAGCGAAATCTCGCCTTTACTATTAATGACCCTAAACCAAGGGAGCTGACTTCCTTCTGGTAAATTGCCCAAAGCTTTGCCTACGTGACGCGCATAACCCGGAAAGCCTGAAAAACGTGCTATGTCTCCATAAGTTGTTACTTTCCCATAGGGAATTTGGTGAATTACTGCAAAGATTTGGGGTAAAAATTGGTCCATACTAAGTGTTCCTAGTTCATTAATACCACGGATCGGTAGAAGGAGAGAGCTATGGTATTTTCAACGTTTCAATTCTTAGTGACAACTCTATTAGCGGTTGTCTGTGCCCGAGCTATCAGTTTGAGCGATGGCGACATTCCTGTTTTGGCTATGGTTATCCCCGCGCTATGGATTTTGCCGCAAGGGGGAGTAGCAGGCTTGGCACTGCTTGCTTCAATGACCATCTATGGCCTAACCCTGCCTATGCAGCCAATTACCTTATCAGTCAGCGCTTGGGTGCTATTCCCACTGTTGATGGTGGTATTCTCTCGT
>NZ_JAHGAH010001494.1:0-560 GCF_030248475.1 Vibrio sp. D173a | reverse complement strand
AGCGCAGAGTGACCGAGCGATTGAAGGCTGGTTCCATGAACAAGTCTTCAGCCATAAGTTACCATCCCTTCGCCAATAGTGGATACCAGCATACCACCGTCGCATAAGCTGCAAATAACCCGATCGATGAGAACAGCGCAAGTTGTTGTAGCCCCGGGAATGGTGCAATCAATAACCCTAAATAGCCGATCAAGCTTGTGACTAGTCCGAGGCTAATCGCCATTAATATATGTTGCAGCCCTTTATCGCTTTGCCAGCGAGAGCCGCGACTAAGCGGTCGGTGAGGTAGTGAAATGAATAATCGATAGAGACACCAATTAAGCTGGCACCAAACACTAAGCTAAATAGATGCACTTGACCGAATATTGTAACGGTACTCGCAAGCGCGTACCAATCGAAATCAAGGAGAGTACTAGAGGTAGCGCGCTGCGGAAGGTGAGCCAAATCAGCAAAATGACACCGGCTAGTGAGCCCATGCCGATGGTGTTTATCTCCGATTTGGCGCTTTGTGTTCCGTAGTCTGCATAAAACACCACTCCGGTGTGGTGGATCTCGACGCC
>NZ_JAHGAH010001493.1:0-876 GCF_030248475.1 Vibrio sp. D173a | reverse complement strand
CCTGATTAAGAAGGGCTATATCTTGTTCTTCCTGCCACGCCTTGTAATCCAGTGGCAGAGAAAATGTACGCTCATTAGAAGTATGGTCGCTTGATGCCTCATTGTCAGTTTCGATGGAAGTCTCATCCCACGTTGGTTGGAATGGATTAAACACCAATGATTCAATCGGGTTAGGATTACGACCATGTTGGTAGATCGCTCTTTCAATGACGTTCTTCAATTCACGCACGTTACCCGGCCATGGGTAGTCCAGCAGAGCTTGGGTCGCTTCTGGGGAGAAGCCGACAAACAGTTCAAGCTCTAACTCGCGGCACATCTTGATGGCGTAGTACTCAGCAAGGAGTGTGATGTCCTCTTTTCGTTCTCGAAGTGGTGGCAAGGTAATCACGTCAAACGCCAGGCGGTCGAGCAGGTCGGCTCTAAATTCCCCTTTGCTTGCCATATCGGGTAGGTCGGCGTTCGTTGCACACACCAATCTAACATTCGAATTCAGTGCTGCAGCAGCTTCTCTTGTACCGCAAGTGGTGTGGTGGCTAACTCGGCAAGAAATAGAGTGCCACCTTCCGCTCGCTCAAATCGACCTTGATGGCGACCCTTCGAGCCAGTAAATGAGCCGGACTCATGACCAAACAGCTCAGAATCAATCAGGCCTTCGCTCAACGTTGAGCAGTTGAGCGAGATGAGTGGCTGATCCCAACGTCTTGATAAGTAGTGAAGACGCTGTGCAATCAACTCTTTACCGGTACCACGTTCACCGATAATTAAAACTGGCCTTTCGATTGGGGCAAGCTGTGACACTTTATCGAGAACAGAAAGGAAACTCGGAGACTCTCCAATTAAGTTTTGCTGCATGGGCGACCTTCTTAATGTGATGCT
>NZ_JAHGAH010001492.1:0-814 GCF_030248475.1 Vibrio sp. D173a | reverse complement strand
TCAAAAGGCAAAATCGCCATCAAAGTTTCAACCAAAGGAGCTGCCTACTTAACACAAGGCGATACCATTTATCTCGAAATGAATATCGAAAACCTCATGTACTTCAATCGAGATGGCAGTCGTATTCAACAGATCGATATCATGATGGAGGCAGCATAAAATGTCCCAAGAAATGGCAATGCCACTTCCATCTCAAAAAGCAGACAAACTTACCCTAGGGCAAAGGCGCGAGCAACGAAGTGCTTGGCTACTCACACTGCCTGCAGTGGTACTTATGATGCTGTTCTTAATCGGCCCCATTATTGCCGTCATTACCTTGTCATTTACCGATTGGCAACTTGGCATGACCAGCTTCTCTTGGGTGGGCATTGATAACTATATCCAACTAATCAATGACGACACATTTTGGAAAGCACTTAAAAACACCCTACTTTATGTCGGTATCGTTTTGCCATTTTCGGTCATCGGTGGCCTTGCTATCGCCATCCTAATCGAAGCAAGACCTAGTGGAAAAAGTGTCTATCGGACTGCATTTTTCCTACCAGTAATGGGAACGTTGATCGCAATGTCGATTGTTTGGGAAACTCATTACATGGCCAATGTTAGGGCCAGTCACGCTCTTCGTGCTGGTGATCTCTGCAATCAAAGCATTTCAAGTGTTTGATACTGTTGAGGTGCTCACCCAAGGCGGACCAAGTAAAAACTCTGAAGTATTACTGCACCTTATGTATGTCGAAGGGTTCCAATTCTTCCGCACAAGTTACGCAGCCGCGATCACCGTTATTTTTCTGTTCATTGTACTGATGATTACCGT
>NZ_JAHGAH010001491.1:0-1035 GCF_030248475.1 Vibrio sp. D173a | reverse complement strand
CCTCGCGACAAGATGTGCAGTAGCAATGCTCTATCGAAGTATTCATATGTCACCCCTACAAGGTTTTGAAAAATTTTTGCTTAAAATGGGGGTTATCGACACACACTTCTAATTCAGCAATCCCTGTCAATACAACAAGTTGTTCTTGTCCAGCGACACTTAACTTAATGCATTCATCTTTATCTTGGTTGGAGCTTAATTGGGTACCTGTACATACACACAATTTCAATATAATCGTAATCACTGCAACTAATCATAATGCCTCCCAATCTTTCACCACGTTAATGCGGCATACCGTTCTATGCAAACTGTTTATAATCCATCGTTTTCTCAAATCACATTGAAACAGCACATGCTTAAAGTACTCGTTGTTTTAATCATAGACCCACCTTTAAACACCGAACTTACTTAATAACGTTCGTTTTATTGCGCTATCTATTCGTTTGATTACACTGAAATTATTAGACAGTGAATAATACGGAACGTTATGAACTTAAAACCCCTAGCCGCGAGCGCACTCGTGCTGGTCTCTGCAACAGCAGGTGCGGTGAGCTTTATAGACCAAATCGATGGTCACTTGGACATGGGTGAATACCTAGCTGAAAATGCCTATGGTTTTTTGCCCGTCCCGATTCTAATTACAGAGCCAGCCGTTGGCTACGGTGGTGGTTTCACCGGTATCTTCCTTCATGAATCAGAAGAGCAGAAAAACACACGCAAAGCACTGGCGGAGAAGTCCCTTGATGGAGGCGCACAACTCTTAACACCTGCAATCACCGCAGTTGGTGGCTTTGCGACAGAAAATGGCACTTGGATGGCATTTATTGGTCACAAACGAAGCTGGAAAGAGGATTCGATACGCTACCTTGGCGGTTTGGGTTATGGCGATATCAATATGACTTTCTACCGACAAAGCTCATTAGATGCCCTATCACCCCTCGAGCCAAATGAAGGTATCGAGCTCGGCTTAAAAGGCATGGGAGGGATACAAAAGCTTCAATTCAGAATCCAAGATTCACCATGGTTAGTTGGCCT
>NZ_JAHGAH010001490.1:0-603 GCF_030248475.1 Vibrio sp. D173a | reverse complement strand
TAGTCTTTGATCTCCGTTTCCTGTCTCTTCTGGGCAAGATCAACCACTTCATGATCCAATGGATCATCAGCAGGCCGCTAAAGGCACTTGCAGCCATGGCCAGTGCAATCGCGTTAATGCTTTTGGGTTGGTCTAAGAAAAACAACCACCATATCCCCCAACTGAGAATCGACAATATCGTCAGCTGATTCATGCAGCGCTGGCATCGACCGAGTTTGTCGCGGATTTTTTCGCTTTTATTGCAGTGCTTACATGTCATCTTGGGTGGAATTCGCGTTATGCTATTGGCCTTTGATAATAACACGTCACCCTATGGTTAATCACGGTGACACCGAGAGAGAAAGTGATGATTGAACGTCAAGAAACCAAACAACGTATGAGCCGTATCGTTAAGCACAACGGCACGATTTACCTATGTGGCCAAGTGTGTGCAGACGCAACTCAAGGTATCAAAGAGCAAACTCAAACTATGCTAGACAAGGTTGAGACTCTGCTTGAGCAAGCGGGCAGTGATAAAGAACACATGCTGTCAGCAACGATCTACCTGAAAACTATGGACGACTTCCAAGAGATGAACGCAGTATGGGATGCATGGGTTCCAGA
>NZ_JAHGAH010000149.1:0-16039 GCF_030248475.1 Vibrio sp. D173a | reverse complement strand
AACTGATCGGCATTAGAGCTCAATGGCTCGCTTTTTTGTTGGATTCGTTTTGCTTATTCAGCGGTGGTCTTCTTTTCCATGAAACCCAGTTTCTTACCGATCCACGCTAGGAGAATCATTGAAACCAGAATTGCGAAGAAGTTAGAGCCTGCTTCTGGGTATTGCGCTTTGATAAACGCAGAGTGACCAAATGCACCCACGAAGAAACACGCCAGACCAACAAGTGGGATATCTTCTGATACTGGGTTGTTAAGATATTCTTGGTAAAGCGCCTGTACAGCTAGCACGAGTGCAATCAGAGGGAAGATGGAAAAAGACACTTCACTCATGGTCAACCATGACAACAAAGCATCACCACACATACCTGCAACCAGTGCCAAAATCAGCGTTTTCTTTTCAGATTTATTTCCATTCGACATTATTCTATTCCGCCTTTTAATCGGTTACGTTCACGTTCTTTGCGATACCAATAGGCCCCTTTGGCTATCATTCGCAATTGCATGATCAATCGCTCGGCGAGTTCATCGCGCTCACGTCGATCTAAATCTAAAGCTTCTGCACCGGAGCTAAACACCAAAGTGACCGACGCCTCAGCTTGAGTAAACGCCTCTTCTTTGGTCATGCCCGTGCTCATTAAGTACTCAGTTAATTCTGCCGCAAAATGCTGAATTTCTCGAGCGACGGCAGTACGAAATTCAGAAGAAGTGCCAGAGCGCTCACGCAACAATAAGCGGAAAACGTTAGGACTACTTTCAATGAATTCCATGAAGGTTTCAACTGAAGTTCGAATCACACTGCCTTCTTTAACAATACGCTGACGCGCTTGGCGCATCAGTTGGCGTAACAATAAACCGCCTTCATCCACCATGGTTAAGCCCAGCTCATCCATGTCTTTGAAGTGACGGTAAAAAGAAGTTGGTGCAATCCCTGCCTCTCGGGCAACCTCACGCAAGCTGAGATTGGAAAAGCTGCGATCCGCACTGAGTTGATTAAATGCCGCATCGATCAACGATCGACGTGTTTTTTCTTTTTGCTGCGCGCGGATTCCCATCGATTTCATTCTTTAACTTGCTCTTTTTCTATTGGGTACGAGAGCTTCAATATAACGCATATCGCCCCCACGTATAAAGCGACGTTATCTACCGATAAGCGGCGAGCACGTTACTATTGCCATGCATCCAATTGCAATATTCTCGCTTCAAATAGTAGACATGCAGCATGCCAATTAGTTCTTTTGGGCGATTCTGCGTGATCACTTCCACTCTCTAGCAGGCATGACATGTTCCCAATAGAGTAAATGAGTTAAAATCCCGCTACAGCAATGTTAAGCAAATATAACAAGGAAGACATCATGGCGCATGCTAATCACTATGACGTGATCGTAATTGGTAGTGGCCCGGGCGGTGAAGGGGCGGCAATGGGATTGACCAAAGCCGGACTGAATGTCGCTATCGTAGAGAAGGAAAGCAGTGTTGGTGGCGGTTGTACGCACTGGGGAACCATACCATCCAAAGCATTGCGTCACGCGGTTAGCCGTATCATCGAATTCAATAGCAACCCTCTATTCTGTCGTAATAACACCAGCCTTCATGCAACATTTTCTGACATTTTAGGTCATGCGAAATCGGTCATTGATAAGCAAACTCGACTTCGTCAGGGCTTTTATGACCGCAATTCATGCACACTGTTGTTTGGTACTGCGCGCTTTATCGATAACTACTCCATCGCCGTCATGCAAAGCGATGGTACGGAAGAAGTGTACTCTGCGGATAAATTTGTTATCGCGACAGGCTCTCGTCCATACCAACCGAATGATGTCGACTTCTTGCATGAACGCATCTACGACAGTGACTCTATCTTGAGCCTGAAACACGACCCTCGCCACATCATCATTTACGGCGCGGGCGTGATTGGTTGTGAATACGCCTCAATCTTCCGTGGTTTAGGCGTGAAGACCGACCTGATTAACACTCGCGACCGCCTGCTCTCTTTCTTAGATAACGAAGTCTCAGATGCATTGTCTTACCACTTCTGGAACAGTGGCGTGGTAATTCGTAACGATGAAACGTTCGAGAAAATCGAAGGCACCGAAGATGGTGTTATCGTGCATCTTCAATCTGGCAAGAAGATGAAAGCCGACTGCCTACTGTATGCCAACGGTAGAACGGGTAACACAGACAAACTCAACTTACCTGCGGTTGGACTTGAAGGTGATTCACGTGGACAACTCAAAGTAGATGGTAACTACCGTACAGAAGTGGAACACATCTATGCCGTCGGTGATGTGATTGGCTACCCTAGCCTAGCGAGTGCAGCGTATGACCAAGGCCGTTTCGTGGCACAAGCAATCACGAAAGGGCAAGCCGACGGCAATCTGATTGATGACATCCCAACGGGTATCTACACCATTCCAGAAATCAGCTCAGTGGGTAAAACCGAGCAAGAACTAACTGCGGCGAAAGTGCCTTACGAAGTGGGACGCTCTTCATTCAAACATCTCGCTCGTGCACAGATTGCAGGTAAAGACATCGGCAGCTTGAAAATCCTCTTCCATCGCGAAACCAAAGAGATTCTTGGTATTCACTGCTTTGGTGAGCGCGCCGCGGAAATCATCCACATCGGCCAGGCCATCATGGAGCAAAAAGGTGAAGCCAATACGATTGAATACTTCGTCAATACCACCTTTAACTATCCGACGATGGCAGAAGCGTATCGCGTAGCGGCACTGAACGGTTTGAACCGATTATTCTAATTCAATTGGGTTGCCATGATCCAAAAGCAAAAGCAGCAGGTTTCGACCTGCTGTTTTTTTATGTGTAACTAGGCAAGAAAGCTTCCCTTGCGCCATTGATAGAAGAAGATAGCGCCAAGTCCAATCCCTCGCATTGCCATGAAACTGGTCATCGCAAACCATAGTGCATGGTTTTGCCAACCAGAGAACAAAAAGAAAATCACGAAGAAACAGCAAGTCGCTACGAACATACTGTTTCGCATGTCTTTACCTTTAGTGGCACCAACAAATATGCCATCAAACAGGAAACACCACATCGATGCTAATGGCATGACCACCAACCAAGGCAGATACACCGACGCTTGCTGCTGCACCGCGTCAATCGAAGTGATCATGGCGATCAAGTGCGATCCCGCCAAACCAAATACCGTAGTCAAAACTAAACAGATGATCAGACTCCAGAAGAAAGTACCAATCAACGAAGCACTGAGCTGCGCTCGGTCTTTGGCACCAATCGCTTTGCCTACCATGGCTTCCATGGCATAAGCGAAACCGTCCATGCCATAGGAAATCATCATCAAGAAACTCATCAACACTGCATTGGCCGCAACCACATCATCACCAAAGCTCGCGCCTTGGAAAGTCATAAAGCTAAACGTAGCTTGTAAACAGAGCGAGCGTAAGAAGATGTCGCGATTGAGTTTTACAAACCGCCCTAACCCATGTTGAGTATCAGTTAGCAGGCTCTTAGGTGATGGCAATTGACGTGCACGCCATGTTTTCCATACGCACATCAAGCCAAACGCCATGCCTGAGTAATCAGCAATCACCGACGCTAGCGCTGCCCCTTCTACTTTCCAGCCCAAACCAATCACAAACAGTAAATCGAGCGCAATATTGGTTACGTTGGTGATGATCACCATCCACATTGGGGCTTTGGAGTTTTGCGTTCCGAGCAGCCAGCCCAACAGCACAAAGTTCATCAGCGCTGCGGGGGCGCTCCACACTCGAATAGAGAAATATTGCATGCCGTAGTGCTTCACTTCAGCACTGGCATCACTCCAACCAAAGATCAGATCCGCGATCGGGTTATGGGCAATAAGAAAGACTAACGCAAACAACAATGCCATTAGTGAGCCTTGCATAAACACTAAAGCGAGTTGTTTTCGATCTGCACCACCGTAGGACTGCGCCGCTAATCCAGTAGTCGACATACGTAAGAAGCCAAGCAACCAAAACGTCACGCTGATCATGGTGCTGCCCAACGCAACACCGCCTAGATACCAAGCGTGTTCAAGGTGACCGATCACCGCAGCGTCAACCAAGCCCAAGAGTGGAACAGTAATATTCGACAGTACCATAGGGATAGCGAGCGCTAACACTTGGCGATGCACTTGAGGATTCGATAAAGGAGAAAAGATAGAGTTTGTCACAGGCACCTCGTTGTTTAGATCAGCGAGTGTACCTGAGTGTTCAATGCCTATCCAATTACCACTTGATGTGAACGAGAACTGGCGTGAGGCGATGCTTCAACATTGGGATCTTATTTAGCCAACGTTGCCATGCTTTCCAGCGTGAGCAGAATCGGTCGAATGGCGAGAAAGCTTTCACCCATTGTGCCCATGGTAACCAATGCAGTACTTGTTGTGCTGGTGCTTCAAAACCATGTGCATACGTATCTGAGCCGAGCTTCTGACCCCATTTACTTTCGGTTAGAGCACCCGCTAATACCATGCACACTTCTGCCGAAACAAAATGACGCCCCAGAGTTTGGATAAAGGTTGCGACGCGTGATTCATCACAATCGAGTAAAGCCATCTCACACAGAATCAATACTGGTGCTTTTTCGGGAATGCGTAGTTCATCTAACCAACTCATGTCTTCTACGCTGCCGCAACGATGCTCGTAACGTTCATTTTTGTGGAACAATCGCTGACGCCAAACTAGATTCTCAGTGACATCCAGTTCAATCCAGTGACAACAACCATTGTCCAAACGGTAGAAGCGTGTATCTAAACCTGCACCAACATTGATGATCCAAGCGTCTGAGTGTTGTTGAAGAAAGTGGCTAACCTGCTGATCGCACAGCTGAGTTAAGGTCACGTGCAATAGTTGCTTCTGATCGACATCACCACTAATACAATCTGGTGCCATCTTGCAGCTCAAACACGCTTTTGCGGCGATTGGATCGTACACTAAACCATTGTCGACCATGCTTTCGCGGCTGCGCAAAAACAACGGTTTCAACAGATGATTGGGTACGTGATGTTGAGGCTTGGACATGGGCATTTCCTTACGCCGAAAAGAAAATGATTAAATGGATTTAGATGATAATAAATCTCAATATCACTTGCAAGTTTTACAGCATAACCAAAATTCTCAACCGTTGGCGAACGTAATAAGTTTGAAGGGAAGAAAACAAAGATAGAAAGCTTAGAAAACACAAAGCCCAGCAGTGAGCTGGGCTTTATTAGAATGCTTGATGTAAAAACCTACATCCAGTCGGTGTTACGGATGATGCCAACCGCCAGACCTTCAATCGTCAGGTGTTGCGACGTTAGGTCAACTTGGATTGGTGAAAACTCTTCGTTTTCTGCATGCAGTAGAACCGTAGAACCTTTGCGCTCTAGACGCTTCACCGTCACATCATCATCAACACGTGCAACCACAACTTGACCGTCGCGTACGTCTTGAGTTTTGTGCACGGCCAGCAAGTCGCCGTCCATAATACCGATGTCTTTCATACTTTCGCCATTTACGCGAAGTAGGAAGTCTGCTTTTGGTTTGAACATCGCAGGATCCACTTGGTAGTGAGACTCCACATGCTCTTGAGCCAGAATCGGCTCACCAGCAGCAACTTGACCAATCAATGGCAGGCCTTGATCGTCGTTTGCCGCATCTTCGAGTAGGATTCGGATCCCGCGAGATGCGCCTGGAATAATTTCAATCGCTTGTTTACGAGCAAGCGCTTTTAGGTGTTCTTCTGCGGCATTCGCAGAGCGGAAGCCAAGCTCACGCGCAATCTCTGCACGAGTTGGTGGCATTCCGGTGTCTTCGATTTTGCTTTTAATCAAATCGAAGACTTGTTGTTGGCGTGGCGTTAACGGCTTCATATGTCACCTGTCTTTTTATACAGTTAACTGTGAGTATATCCAGTAAATGGACAAATGAAAACCCAATTGGTTGTTTTTTAATTTATTTGCGCCAGTTTCAGATCCTATCCACAAACCTTAAGCGAACATGCGTTTTAAACACGAAACAATCAATTCGTCTAATGAAAGCAACAACCCAGGGGTTAGACTAATTTCCGCTCAATAAAATTAAAAGGTTTGACCAGTTTCTGGTATCCTTGCTGCGCTTAAAATTTATCGCCTAGGCTTATTTCTATTGCCGTATCTATTTCCTTTCCTGTAGAAGATGGAGAAGCGGACGCAGAAATAAGGTTAGGCTTGTTTGAATACCTATTGAGGCTGTGAACTTTATGTCTTCTGGACAATCATTTTCACGTTCATTACTAAAACTACCTTTATCGGTAATGGTAAAGGGCACCACAATTCCATCGAATCCGATTGACGATCTCAGCATCGACCTAGCGAAACCGATTGTGTACGCCTTACCGTTCCGTTCGAACGTGGATTTGCTGACACTACAAAAACAAGCTTTGAGCCTTGGTCTACCAGACCCGCTTAGCCCGCTAGAAATCAATGGCAAAAAACTGACTCGTTACGTGTTTATTGCCTCTCGTCCGACCGTGATGAGCAATGATAACGACGTACCGAGTGAGTCTGTTTCTCTATTTACTGAATTACTTGAACTGCACAAACTCGACAGTGAGCTAGACGTGCAAATGATCCCAGCAACCGTGCTTTGGGGTCGTAAGCCAGGTAAAGAAGAAAACCACAAGCCGTACCTGCAACCAATGAATGGTCCGCAAAAAGCAAAAGCGGTAATGGCAGCAGGTCGTGACTGCTTGGTGCGCTTTAGCCCAGTGGTTTCACTGCGTTACATGGCAGATTCTCACGGTACCGACAGCGCTATTGCACACAAGCTAGCGCGCGTTGCACGTATCCACTTCTCTCGTCAGAAGCTTGCGGCATCAGGTCCAAACCTGCCTCAACGCCAAGTGCTGTTTGCACGCTTAATGAAATCGCCAGCGATTGAAAAAGCGATTGAAGACGAAGCGCAAAGTAAAAACATTTCTATCGAGAAAGCACGCAAAGAAGCCCATGACATCATGGACGAGATTGCAGCGGACTTCTCGTATGGCTTAGTGAAGAACGGCGATCGTATTCTTGGCTGGCTGTGGACCAAGCTGTACCAAGGTCTGCACATCAACAACGCTTCGACCGTTCGTCGCTTAGCGCAAGATGGTCATGAGATCGTGTACGTGCCGTGTCACCGCAGTCACATGGACTACCTACTGCTTTCTTACGTTCTATACCATGAAGGTATGGTGCCACCGCACATTGCTGCAGGTATTAACCTGAACTTCTTCCCGGCGGGTCCAATCTTCCGTCGTGGTGGTGCGTTCTTTATTCGCCGTAGCTTTAAAGGCAACAAGCTATACTCCACGATTTTCCGTGAATACCTATCAGAGCTGTTTGCTAAAGGTTACTCAGTTGAGTACTTCAGTGAAGGTGGTCGTTCACGTACTGGTCGTCTGCTGCAAGCAAAAATCGGTATGTTGGCAATGACGATTCAAGCCATGCTACGCGGTCTAAACCGTCCAGTAACGTTAGTGCCTGTGTACATCGGTTACGAACACGTAATGGAAGTGGGTACTTACGCCAAAGAACTGCGTGGTTCGCGTAAAGAGAAAGAGAACGCGGGTCTTGTTCTGCGTACTCTACGTAAGCTGCGCAACTTTGGCCTTGGTTACGTGAACTTCGGTGAGCCGATTCAGCTAAACCAATACCTGAATGAACACGCGCCAGAATGGACCAAAGACATCGACCATATGGGCGGCAGCAAACCACAATGGATGAACCCTGTGGTGAACGGTCTGGCGAACAAGATGATGACGCACATTAACGATGCAGCTGCGACCAACGCTCTGACTCTATGTGCGACCGCACTATTGGCGTCTCGTCAGCGTGCGTTGTCTCGTGACTCTCTGATCAATCAGATCGAATGCTACCTGAAGCTACTTAAGAACAACCCATACTCAAGCACTTCAACGGTCCCAACAGAAACGGCTGAAGAGTTGGTGGATCACGCGATCTCACTTGATAAGTTTGTGATTGAAACTGACACTATGGGTGACATCATTTCACTGGATCGTAGCCAGTCGATTCTGATGACTTACTACCGCAACAACATCATTCACTTGTTTGCTCTCCCTTCACTGATTGCTCAGATGATTATCCGTCAGCGCAACGTGACAGTAGAGAAGATTCAAGCCAACGTCGCTCAAATCTACCCATTCCTGAAAAAAGAGCTGTTCCTAAGCTATAAGGAAGAAGAATTGAACGAGCTGGTCGTGAAGATCTTGAACGAGTTCATTGAGCAGAAGATGATTTGCCAAGATGGCGACAAGCTGGAAATTAACCAGTCAAACAACCAATCATTGGTTCTGTTAGGTCGTACTATCACCGAAACACTGCAACGTTACTCTATCGCAATGAATCTACTTGTGGCAGACCAAGAGCTGGGTAAATCTGACCTTGAGCAGAAGAGCCAAGATATTGCGCAGCGTTTGGGACGTCTACACGGCATCAACGCGCCAGAGTTCTTCGACAAAGGTGTATTTGCTGCAATGTTCAATACACTGAAAGAGCAACAATACTTAGACTGTGATGGTAACTGTGATCTTGAGAAAACACAGCAATTTGCCAAACTGCTTTTTGCTTTGCTCTACCCAGAAGTGAAGTTGACCATCGAAGAGAGTATCCACCAGCTGCAAGCATAATTGGCTTAAGCTCGATATTCATCTCGACAAAAAACAAAAGGCATCCAATTGGATGCCTTTTTTCTATCTGAATGTTTGTACGACGCCGTTACCAGAAAGCGATAACAAGACCGACCGCAATCACCATGCCCACATAGTTATTGTTGAGGAAGGCTTTAAAACACAAATCGCGCTCTCGGTGGCGAATCAAATGTTGCTGGTACACAAACAAAGAAGCAGCAACCAGAATCGTCCAGTAGTAGCTTTGGCCAAGTTCATAGTGTTGACCCAGCAGCACTAGCATCGCCAAGGTAACCAACTGCAGAACGCCAATGACCAACTTATCGTGACGACCGAACAAGATAGCTGTCGATTTGATACCAATTTTTAAATCATCATCGCGATCGACCATCGCATATTGAGTGTCGTAGGCAATAGTCCACAAAGCGTTAATCACAAACACAAACCACACAATCCAAGGCAGTTCGCCTGTTTGCGCAGCCCACGCCATCGGAATCGCCCAGCTAAAAGCCAAGCCCAAAAACAGCTGTGGCAGATGGGTGTAACGCTTCATAAATGGATAAATGAACGCTAAAAAGATACCAGCAAGGGAGAGCTTAATCGTCAGCGGGTTCATGGTCAGCACTAACAAGAACGAGCTGATACCCAAAACCAAAAACAGACCGATCGCTTCTTTCGAGGTCACTTTACCCGATGGCAAAGGACGCTGTTTGGTGCGCTTCACATGCCCATCTACTTTGCGGTCAGCAAAATCGTTAATCACACAACCAGCACTACGCATTAGGAACACGCCTAACACAAACACGATGAGTACATTCCAACTTGGCATGCCTTGGGCGGCAATCACAAGTGCCCAAACCGTCGGCCACAATAACAACAGTGAGCCAATTGGGCGGTCCATTCGCATCAGTTGCCAATATGCTTTGGCTTTTTCTGCGGACATTTACACCTTCTCCTTAGCGTAAACAGGTGAATTTGGTAAGAATAACTCAGCAACCAGCATGGGTTTGTGATTCATCCACAGTCTCGAGCGTCGCGCTAAAAAGCGTCCCTGTGGCAAATTAACCCATCCCATTTGCAGAGCATCGCGTTCAACGTTATCGGCGCTGAACACAGTTAAGCCCAGCGGAATATCTCCTTGCTGAGCTAAGTCATATTGTTGATCGACCAAGGTTGAACGAGGAATGAGCGTGCGGCCAATGACCCAATCCGTATTGTCGCCACATAAAATCACCTCTCTCAGTAGGCAATCTTGCTCAGACAATAGCTGGCTCTCATCCTGTTTTAACGTCTTGGCAGTGACGATCTGATTGTGCAGCAATTCCACCGTTAAGTGTTGGCAATGCTGGCCTAAACGACGTGACAAAGAGCCCTGTTCTTCAAGCCAATGCTGAGCGAATTCGTTAGGGAATTCAAAATCTTCGGGGTTTTGCCACTCTACTTCCAATAAAGAAGCAAGATAGAGTGATGTCGGCTGATTCATACTAGTATTCAATTGGAGGCTTTATGCGTACAATAAAGCAACAACTTACCGTCTTATTGAAACTGTAAGTTCCGTTATTTGTTATAGACGGTCTATTGTAACAAGACTGAAGCGATTCGAATATCGCGATCCAGAGAAAGAAAAGTTAGAAATATGTACAAACGTTATATAGCCCAAATTATTTTCGCGCTAAGTCTACTTACTTCAGCACCAAGTTGGGCAGAATCAGAAGAAGCTGCACCTAAATTAGCCTACTTTACGCTCGAACCCGATTTGACCACGAACTTTTACACCAAGGGCAACAAATTAGGTTATGTCCAAGTACGTATGGACATCATGGTGATGAGCCAACAAGACCTTGCCGTTATCGAGCACCACCAGCCGCTGATCCGCGATGCGGTGATTGAGCTTCTGGGTAAGCAAACTGAAGATACAATTAAGTCTTTGTCTGGTCGTGAAGATCTCCGCAAAACGTTGGTGAAAGAGCTCAACGAAACCTTGTTGCCAGAGACTGGCAAAACCATCATTGCTGATTTGCTGTTTACCAAATACCTTTACCAGTAGTTTGAACAGCTAAAGCTGACAATCGCCCCTAAGACGAAAGACAGATAAACAAAAGACCGCCGATTGGTGGTCTTTTTGTTGGTATCCGTGAGTCATCCACTTATGAAGCTTGTTGGTATTTCTGTTTACCAGAATCAAACAGTGCAATCGCCATACCTGAAAGCAAGCCCACCAAGTGCGCCGTGTTGGCAATCGCCATAAATGGCTGAACAAAGCCAAGCACTAGCCACACTAACATAAAGCCAATGATCGGTTTCGGTAGGGTCAAACCAAGATGCGGGCAACGGTAACCAAGGATCCACAAGTAACCAAGCAACGCATAAACCACACCAGATAAACCACCAAAGTTCGCACCTTCCACGTAGAACTGACCTGCACCAGGTAGCGCGGCAGAAATCAGGAAAATTTGCAGTAACTTACCAGAACTTAAACGTCGCTCGATATCACCACCCAATTGCCACCACCACAATAGGTTGAACACGATGTGGGTAACGGAGAAGTGCAGCAATGCATGGCTGATCCAGCGCCAGAGTTGCCACTGCTGCCCTTCGAAAGCTGGGAAATGCAGCAGAGCAAACACGCCATCACCAAAACCGAACATCTGCAAAAAGTAGATAACCGTACAAACAGCCATGATCAGTAAGGTCACTGGCCCAGCTTTGGCTTTCACCATGCCCATGATACTCGGGCTGGAGTAATGAAATTTGCTCTTACGCGAATCGGCAACGTCCCACGAGGCGGCGCTGTATTTCGAAGCAGATGGATTAGCCAAGAACTGTTTAAGCTCAGCTTCGACTTCAATTTCATGCTGCGCGTCCGTCAGCCAAAGAGCAAATTGCCCCTCGCCTTCCGGCATCATTTGAATATCAATGTGGCGTGAAGCCATGTAATCAATAAAAGCTTGCGCCATTCGTGGATTATTTAACGTTACCAATCTCTTCATTAACTTCTCACTATCGGTAGTTCTGCTCGCTGCCAGGCTTCAAAGCCGCCATCCACACTGTACACCTGTTCGAAGCCTTGGTTAACCAAATATTGTGCCGCACCTTGGCTACTGATGCCGTGATAGCACATCACTAGGATTGGTTGTTCGAATTCCACATCATTCATGAAAGAAACGATCGAATCGTTGGTCAAATGGAAAGCGGATTCTGCATGCGCGACAGCAAAAGATTGAGGATCACGAATATCTACAAGCTTGGCTTCACTCTGCTCGAGCAATGCTTGAGCACCCTGTACATCGATGTGTTGAAACTGGTCCATTTACTTTCTCTAAGTCGTTTGTCGTTATTGACGCCATTGTAACCTATCCAAAGCCAAACTTAGACACAGAGATAGTCAGGACATTGAACGCTGTACATATTCGCACCATTTGTGGATAAATCTGTGGATTGCGTTGATAAAGTGTATTTGGATCCTTTGATCCACAATATGTAGTGATGATCTTGATCTAACTGTGTGTATATTCACAACTATCCCCAAGAGTAAAACTGCCTCAAAGCCTTATTTTGTCCGGCTTTCGAACAGTTGATGAATAATTACTTCACAGAGTTATACACAGGCAGCACAGATAAATTAGATCGCAAACGCTATCGATTTTCGATCGAAAATAAAAAAGCCGAGATCACATGATCTCGGCTTTCTATGAAAATCTTACTTTAGATTAGAAGCGAAAGTTAGAACTCACCAACAGCAAGTTTCAGTTTCTTCATCGCATTCTTTTCTAGTTGACGAATACGCTCAGCAGAAACACCAAACTCATCAGCTAAGTCTTGCAGTGTCGCTTTGTCGTCGTCTAACCAACGAGAGCGAACAATACGCTGGCTGCGCTCATCTAGACTTGCTAGCGCATGGCCAAGACGGTTATTGGTGTGCGTTTCCCAGTTTGCCGCTTCAATGTTATCCGCTACATCAGACGATTTGTCTTCTAGGTAAAACATTGGGGCGGTGTACGAGTTTGAATTGTCGTCATCGTCCATTGGCATATCGAACGTAGAGTCCACTGCCGCTAAACGTGATTCCATCTCACGTACTTCTGAAGGCTCAACACCTAACTCACGAGCAACGGTTTCTACTTCACCGTTGTTGAACCAGCCCAGACGCTTCTTCGACTTACGTAGGTTGAAGAACAACTTACGTTGCGCTTTGGTGGTCGCAATCTTAACGATGCGCCAGTTACGCAGTACGTATTCATGGATCTCAGCTTTGATCCAGTGAACAGCGAAAGACACCAAACGTACACCCACTTCAGGGTTGAAACGCTTAACCGCTTTCATTAGACCGATGTTGCCCTCTTGTACTAGGTCTGCCATTGGCAAGCCGTAGCCTGAGTAGCCACGAGCAACGTGAACAACGAATCGTAGGTGTGACAAGATCAGACCTTTCGCCGCATCTATCTCACCTTTGTAGTGTAATCGTTCTGCCAGCCCACGCTCTTCCTCTGGTGTCAGCATTGGGTAGCTATTTACAGAACGGATATAGCTATCAAGGCTATCTTGCGTGACTAGAGCCATCGGATACGCTTCTTTTGTCATTCAATTCCTCATCAATCTCTGATCTGGAGCATTACATTGCAATTTAGCTTGGCCATCTTGAACTCAAAATGAACAAGTTTCAAGAAGGGCGAGTAATTATCCATAAACAAATTGTCTAAACAAGAGGTAAAAATTAGCTTGTGCTAATAAATTCCAACTATAAGACCTTTATCACCTAAACTGGTTCAATTTCTTTCAGGTGACGCTGCGCGGATACTCGTGCGGCGATACAACCCAGTAAACTACCAGTGATAATTAATAGCAGAGATTCATCCCAACTCAGGCCAATCAAACGGAATTGGCTATCGTAAAGCGAGGCTAGCTGCTCAACAGCATTGTTCATCACAACCGTGATTAACGCCGTAACCAGCCATGCAATGCATGCTCCTAACACACCAAACCACATACCAGTGTAAAGGTAAGGACGCAAGATGAAGCTATCGGTCGCACCAATCAGCTTCATGGTTTGAATCTCTTCTTTGTTCGCCAGCACATTAAAGCGCAATGTATTGCCGACGATTAAAAATACAGCACCTAACATCAGTATTGTCAGGGTGATGACAATAATGCCAGCAAGGGTTTTGATGGCATCAAGGCGTGCTAGCCAGTCTTCATCAAGCCTCACGTCAGTCACATCTTGTTGCTCACGAACTTGCTTGGCAATCGACTGAATATCGCTCTTCACCTCAGAATCAGGTGTAATGACCAACACACCTGGTAGTGCGTAACCACTCAACAAGCTCAATGCTTGGTCAAAGCCGGCGTATTGGCTTAAATCAGATAGACCTTGTTGCGGCGAAATATATTCCACCTCTTTTACTAAAGGCCAAGTCTCAATTTGGTCTTTTAACACCATCACGCGAGCATCGGGCATGCCTTCTACTAAGTAAGCACTAACTTGCGACGGTGATGCGACATCTTGCGCTGCACTCGCCACGTTCTTACCCAGCAAGTACAAGCATGCTGGCATCGCTAATGCCACCGAAATCACGGCTAGGGTTAGAATGTTACCGAGAGGACGACGCCATAACGCGCCGAAAGAAGATTTTGCTTGTTTTGCATGGACAGAGAAAAAACCATCGGTATTTGCACGCTTGGCACTGCGACCTTTCCCTTTTTTCTGGGTGCGCTTGTTACCTACCATAGTCTTCTACCTCACTTAGGAAGCCTTGGTTCAATTCAAAATGGCGATATTGTGGGCGAGTGTTCACTAACCCGATATCGTGCGTCGCAAGCAGGATCGTTACGCCAGCACGGTTAAATTCTTCAAACAGTCGTAACACACGGTTAGACAGTTCAGGATCTAGGTTACCAGTCGGCTCATCGGCCACCAGTAAGGTTGGTCGGTTTACGACTGCACGCGCAATACCAACGCGTTGTTGCTCACCACCCGAAAGTTGGCTTGGCAAACAACGGGCTTTATCTAGCAAGCCCGTTTTATCCAACGCCGCAGAAACACGGCGTTTGATTTCGTTTTCAGAAATCGATTCGATGCGCATCGGCAGTGCAACGTTATCGAATACACTGCGATCCATTAAGAGACGGTGATCTTGAAAAACAATCCCGATGTTGCGGCGCAAAAACGGAATGTCTTTGTTTGAGATACGAGTAATGTCATGACCATTGAAGTGGATTTTGCCATCCGTTGGTCGCTCTATCGCGCATATCAGTTTCAACAAGGTACTTTTACCTGCCCCGGAATGCCCGCCTAAAAACGCCATTTCTCCGCGTCGAAGGTGAAAGTCGACTTTCTGTAAGGCTTGTCGACCACCTCGGTAAGCTTTGCTCACTTGCTGAAATTTGATCACCGTTGATTTCCTCTAACTCTTGTTACCCTTCACGACTAAACAGAGCGTCAATGAACTCTTGAGTTTCAAATGGACGCAAGTCTTCGATGCCTTCGCCTACACCAATGTAGCGAATTGGAATTTCGAACTGATCAGCGATAGCGAAGATCACGCCACCTTTCGCTGTACCATCCAGCTTAGTCAATGTAATCCCGGTTAGAGGGGCAACATCGCTGAAAAGTTTCGCTTGGCTAATCGCATTTTGGCCTGTGCCTGCGTCTAGCGTTAGCATGATCTCGTGTGGCGCAGAGTCATCAATCTTCTTCATCACACGTACAATCTTACGTAGCTCTTCCATTAGGTTGGCTTTGTTTTGTAGACGACCCGCCGTATCGGCAATCACAACATCGACGCCACGCGCTTTTGCCGCTTCAATCGCATCATAGATAACCGAGGCACTGTCTGCGCCAGTGTGCTGAGCAATCACAGGAACGTTGTTACGCTCGCCCCACACTTGTAGCTGCTCAACCGCTGCCGCACGGAAAGTATCGCCCGCAGCAAGCATGACTTTCTTACCTTGGTTTTGGAATTGCTTAGCCAGCTTACCGATTGTGGTGGTTTTACCCACACCGTTCACGCCGACCATCAAGATAACATAAGGGGTTTTGCTGCTGTCGATTTCGAGAGGCTGTTCTACTTTCGCAAGAATTTCTGCCATCTCTTCTTTCAGCAGACCGTAAAGTGCTTCGCCATCTTTAAGATCGCCACGAGAGGCTTTTTCAGTCAGGTTGTTGATGATTTTTGTTGTGGTTTCCATACCCACATCAGCAATCAGCAGTTGTTCTTCTAGCTCTTCGAAAAGGTCATCGTCGATCTTCTTACCACTGAACAAACCAAAGAAACCCGCACCGATGTTCGCTTTGGTTCGGCTTAGGCTGCGCTTAAGGCGAGCAAAGAAGCTCTCAGTGGGCTTTTCTTGCTCTTGAACTCGAGGCGCAACGGCTACTTGTGGCTCTTCTGCTTCTGCTTCTG